>CAJFUI010000099.1 GCA_904420145.1 uncultured Oscillospiraceae bacterium | reverse complement strand
TTCTATCGTTTTCGCATACTGGCAGTCCCCGTCTCCCCGCCGCGGCAGGCGCTGTTCGTTGGGACAGAAAGTGTTAAGCGTTGCACCGCGGCAGGGCGTAACGTCCGGGGCGGGTGATTAAGTCCTTACGATGGCTATGCGCCAGTGATAGAAGGATGCACTCCAGCGGGGACAAGGGAGTCCTTAGAACCGTAGGTTCTAAGCGCACTTTTCGCCCCTTTTCTTGCGTGAGAAAAGGGGCCCGCGCCGCCAGCGCGGAATATCCCTGTGCCGCCCGCAGGGCAAAGGGCCTTGTGCCGGGGCGCAAACCTCCCCGTGCCCGCAGGGGACAAATCAGATTTTAGAAACTCGCGCAGGCCACGCGCCCTCGTGGCACATTCGAAAAAATTCCGTCAGGCTGTGACAAAAAGCCATCGGGCGGTGTATTCTTAAGTGAAGGCCTTCAAAAGACGGCAGGGAAACGGGGGGATGCTCCCTATGGAGGGACAGCTGTTTGAAGAATACGCCCGGCGCTACAAGGACACGGTGTACCGCGTGGCGCTGAACTACTACGCCAACCGGCAGGACGCGGAGGACACCCTGCAGGAGGTGTTTCTGAGGCTCTATCTGACCGACAAGGCGTTTGCCGGAGAGGAGCATGTGCGCCACTGGCTGATCCGCGTGACGCTGAACACCTGCAAAAACACCCTCCGCAGCCGGAGCAGGCGCCGTCAGGTGCCCCTTGCGGAATTGGCGGCGGAGATCCCCTTCGACCAGCGGGAGCAGAGCGAGCTCTTTTTGGCGGTCATGGCCCTGCCGGAGAAGTACCGGACGGTGCTCTACCTCTTCTACTATGAGGACTACTCCGTCCGGGAGATCGCCGCGGCGCTGGGCCTGCGGGAGTCGGCGGTCACCACCCGCCTCGCCCGGGCCAGGGCCGCGCTGAAACAACAACTGACGGAGGTGGAGAACAATGGATGAACGCAGCCTCTATCGGGAGACCTTCTCCCATGTGCGCTCCTCCCGCACGATCCGCGCGGAGGACTTTGCCGCCCGCCGGCCGAGACATCTCGGAAGGAGGGCGCTGGTGCTGGCGGCAGTGATTGCGCTGCTGGCGGCCTTGGCCATCACCGCCGCCGCTACGGGATTTTTTGGCCTCAGGCAGTGGCTGCTGCCGGAGGGGCAGGAGGTGCGCCTGCCCTTGGAACCGGGGGAGGAGGAGCAGAAGGTCCAAACCATGGACGCCATCTCCATGTCCGGCTATTTAGATACGCCGGAAAGCCGGGCGCTGGCGGAGTGGCAGGCGTTTTTGGCCGGCTACGACACGGACCACGCCATTTTGGAGGCCATCGGCAACGCGCCCACCGGCTTCGAGGAGAAATACGGCCTCTACTATGTCTACACCCAGGAGATGGCGGACAAGATAGAGGAGATCACAGCCAAATACAGCCTCAAGCTCCACACCCGGGTGGAGACCGTGCTGCCCAGCGGCTGGAGTGGGGCGGTGGGGGACTTTTTGACCTTGGAGAACACCGCCTACAGCGGCTACCTCTATGAAAACGGTACCTTCGCCTGCGACGGGACCGTGGCGCTGCCGGGCCGGGAGATGGTGGACTACCAGCTGCGCCGGTCGGTGCGGGGGACCTTTGACGAGGTGTATCTCACGATTGACAGCTTGGAGCGCTGCACGGAGTGGACCTACGCCACCGCCGACGGTCAGGTGGTGACCTTGGCCCTGTGGCCCAATAAGGGCCTGGTGCTGGCGGACCTGGGGGACTGCTTTGTCACGCTGAATGTCCTGCAGGGCTCGGACGGCGGCAGCGGCGGATTGACCGCGGCGGAGCTGGAGGCCATCGCGGACACGGTGCGCTTCTCCCGCCTCTCCCCGGTGGAGACGCCGGACCTTGACGCTGTGGCCGAGGGGACGGAGGCGGAGAACGCCGCCCTCTATGAGCAGCCGCTTTTGGAGGAGGATGTGCTCTACGGCCAGACCGGCATCGAGACGGCTGCGGCCCGGGACTTTGTGGATCAGCTATCGGAGGCCATCGCCGCGGACCACCGGGAGGCGGTGGCAGGGCTGTTTCCCTACCCCCGGCAGGTGGTGACGCCCTCCGGCACCTACACTGTGTCCTCGGCCAAGGAGCTGCTGGCCCACTACGACGAGATCATGGACGGCCGGCAGGCCTCGCTGGCGGCGGAGCTGAAAAACGCGGCGCTCATCGGCCACGACGGGCTGGTGGGGGCCATCACCGCCTCCGGCGGCGGGGCGTGGTTCTGCCTGATAGAGGACGGCACGATCTGTCTTGTCACCCTCCGCACCAGCGAGGGCTGGTGTATCCAGCCCATCACCTCCGGCGTCACCGCAGGCCCGGCGGCCTATGCCACCGCTCGGGAGGCCTACGCCGCGGCGCTGGAGGATCTGCTCTACGGCAACCGGCTGCCGGACGGGACCCTCTGCGATCCCTATGACGGGAGGGGGCTGAACCAGTTCGCCGTCTTCGATGTGGACGGCGATGGGGCGGAGGAGCTGGTGCTGCTGTTTACCAACACCTATACCGCCGGCATGGCGGGCTATGTGTGCGCCTATGACAGGGGGACAGGCGCTCTGCGGACGCAGCTGATAGAGTTTCCCATGCTGACCTTCTACGATAACGGCGCGGTGACAGCGGGGTGGTCCCACAATCAGGGACGGGCCGGGGACAGCCTCTGGCCCTATACCCTCTACCGCTACGACGCCGCCTCGGACAGCTATGTGCAGGCGGCCATGGTGGACGCTTGGTCCAAGGACTACGCCAGAGAGGCCGGCTTGGCCGAGCCCTTCCCTGAGGGCATCGACCGCAGCGGCGCCGGCGTGGTGTACTACATCATGACCGACAGCTACGATCCCATCCGGCCGGTGGACGCGGCGGACTACGAGGCTTGGCGGACCGAGCAGCTGGGCGGCGCCGAGGAGCTGGCGCCCCCCTACAGGGACTTGACAGAGGCGAACATCGAAAAAGTCCGCTCAGGCGCTTAAAAGCACAAATCCCCTCCCGCTTTTTAAGCGGGAGGGGATTGCTTTGTCGGTATGGGGCGGCTTTTAAGGGAAAAGGGGACAGCCTACTTCTCGTCCCTGCTGCGGATGCGGCCCCGCTTGCACAGCTGCTGATAGATCAAAAGCCCCAGGGCGCTGACCAAGAGGGTGGCGGCAAAGACGACGATGGCGAAGAGGTAGTTTTGCTCCCCCACGGCGTTGCCGCCCACAGTGGAGGTCACCACCGAGGGGAGGCGGGCCACTGTAGTGATCAAAAGCCAGCGGGCCATGGGGATGTCAGTGAGGCCGGCAAAATAGGACAGCAGGTCCTTGGGGGTGCCGGGAATGAACATGACGAAAAAGATCAGGATATCCCGCTTGCGGCTGTTCTGGAGAAAGCGCAGGGAGTGGATCTTATTCTCACTGAAAAAGGTCTCCACCAGCCGCACCCCAAAGCGCCGCACCAGAGCGAAGACCAGCAGGCTGCCCACGGCTACGCCGATCATGCACAGCAGCGTGCCCTCCCAGAAGCCAAAGGCGTAGCCCGCGCCGATCTCCAGCGGCTCGCCGGGAATGATGGCGAAAACCACCTGGAGCACCATCATGCCAATGAAGGCCAAGCTGCCCCAGATCCCGTGGCTGTCCACCCAGGAGCGGAAGAGGTCCGGCTCCCGGACAAAGCGGATCATAGGCCGGCCGATGAACCAGGCCACCGCCAAAAAGAGCAGAAGAAAAACCGCCAGGGAGAAGATGTAAAGCATCCGCTTGTGCCGGTCTGTCATTTGAAAACGATGCTTGTCCAAAATAGAATGTCACCCGTCTTTCTGAAAAACAGTATACCGCAGATCCTATGGAAGAAACAACTGTCAAAAAGATTAAATTTTTTATAAGAAGGGAGGAAATAGAGGATTTTACAGGGAAACCCCTCGGAACGGACCGGCAAGCGGGGTCCTTTGGCGGGAAATAGGGAAAAAGCACGGCGCCAGAGGTTGACAAGGGGGCGGCGCGTTGCTATGATTTTTCCACGAAGGGACTGCGTCCGTCCTTGTCCGGGCGGATGGGAAGGTCCCTCTCACGACGAAGGGAACGTGTGAATATGACGAGACGACGCAGCGGCATTTTGCTGCATATCTCCTCTCTGCCGGGGCCCTACGGCATCGGCACCCTCGGCAGGGAGGCTTACCGCTTTGCCCGGCAGCTCCAGGCGGCGGGCCAGCGCTGCTGGCAGGTGCTGCCCCTGGGGCCCACCAGTTTTCAGGACAGTCCCTACCAGAGCTTTTCCACCTACGCCGGCAACCCCTATTTCATCGATCTTGAGCAGCTGGTAGAGGAGGGGCTCCTCCGCAAAGAGGAGCTCTCCGCTATCGACTGGGGAGATACGCCCCGCTACGTGGACTACGGGAAAATCTACGAAAACCGCTTTGCCGTGCTGCGCCGGGCCTTTGACCGGGGCTATGCCGCCGCTAAGGGGGAAGTGGAGGCCTTTGCTGCGGAGAACCGCTGGCTGGGGGACTACGCTCTGTTTATGGCCCTGAAGGGCCGCTTCGGCATGAGAAGCTGGATGGACTGGCCGGATGAGGACATCCGCCTGCGCCGCCCGGAGGCGCTGAAGCGCTATACCGCCCTCTTGGAGGAGGAGATCCGCTTCTACCAGTACCTGCAGTACCTGTTCTTCCGGCAGTGGCGGGCGCTGAAGGCCTATGTCAACGGCTTGGGGATCTCCCTCATCGGGGACCTGCCCATCTACGTGGCCATGGACAGCGCCGACGTGTGGACAGAGCCGGAGTTCTTCCAGCTGGACGAGCACTGCGTCCCCACAGAGGTCTCCGGCGTTCCGCCGGACTACTTCAACGAGGACGGCCAGCTCTGGGGCAACCCCCTTTATGACTACGACCGCATGGCCGCCGACGGCTATGGTTGGTGGATCCGCCGCCTTGAGGGGGCTTCCCGCCTCTTTGACGTGGTCCGCATCGACCACTTCCGGGGGTTGGAGAGCTACTGGGCCGTGCCCTACGGGGAAAAGACCGCCAAGAATGGCCGCTGGCGGAAGGGGCCGGGCATGGCGCTGGTGGGGGTTTTGACCGGCTGGTTTCCCCAGCTGCAAATGATCGCTGAGGACCTGGGGTTCCTGACGCCAGAGGTCCGACAGCTTCTATCGGACTCTGGCCTTCCCGGCATGAAGGTGCTCCAGTTCGCCTTTGACCCCCGGGAGCCCAGCAGCTATCTGCCCCACACCTATGACCGCCGCTGTGTCTGCTATGCGGGCACCCACGACAACGAGACTCTCTGCCAGTGGGAGGAGTGTGCGCCGGAGGAGTCCCTGGCCTTCGCCCGGGAGTACCTGGGCCTCGGGGAGGAGCAGCGGCTGAACTGGGGGATCCTCCGGGCCGGTATGGCCAGCGTGGCGGACACCTTCATTGCGCCCCTGCAGGACTACTTAGAGCTGGGCGCCGAGGGGCGCATGAACGAGCCCGGCACCAGCCAGGGCAACTGGCGCTGGCGGCTGCTGAGCGGTGAATTAAGCGAAGCGCTGATCGAGCGGATCGCCCGGATGACCCGGCTCTACGGCCGGGATTAACCTCGCTGCCGGGGCGGGGAGGCCTGGCCCTGGACAGATAGGCGCTTTTGATGATTTTCCAGCAAAACGCGGTATAAAGTTGCCGTGAGAGGTTTGACACGGGCCCTATTCTGTCGTATGATGTAGCATAATATGACGGAGAAAACATACCCCTTTGGGAGGCAAATACCCTTGATCGAACACCTGCGCACCACCTTGCGCACTGCTGCGCTTAAGTTGAAAGCCCTGCCCCGCCACATGGTTCTGCAGGGCGCTTTTTTACTGCTGGCACCCTTTGTGATTGTGCTCTGCTGCCAGACTATCAGCCTGCAGGGGGGCGGAGAGGCCCTCCTCTGGATTGGCGGCCGCTTCGGCGCCGCGGCGCTGACCGCTTGGCTGCTGCTGTGCCTGCTGGTTCTTCTCTATGGCCTGCTCCGCCTGCTGAGCGCGGCCTATCTGCTGACCGCCATCGTTCCTCTGGCGCTGACCCTGGTGAGCTACTACAAGATGGTCATCAACGGCGAGCCGCTGATGCTCACGGATTTCTCCCTGGCCGGGCAGTTCGGGGATGTGGCGGGTTTCGCTATGGACCGCATCTCCATATCCTCTGCCACAGGGGCGGCCCTCTTTTTTCTGCTGCTTTTGCTGGTCCTCGCCATTGTCTTAGACGTGAAGGCCGCCCGCTGGCCATGGAAGCGCGGGCTCTGCCTCGCCGGCACCGGGGCGCTGCTGCTGGCGGCGAGTCTCATGACCGCCGGCCAGACCTACTGCGTCCGGCAGTATGAAAATTACGCCACTCAGGCGGAGCGCAACGCGGCCTGCGGCGTACCCCTTGGACTGCTGAGCACCTATCTCGGCTCCCGGGTAAACGGCTCCGAGGAGTATGGGGAGCTCCACATGCGCCAGCTGCTCCAGGAGATGCTGCAGACGCTGCCGGCGGAGGAGGCAGGGGAGCAGCCCCACATCATCTTTGTGATGAACGAGAGCTTTTTTGACGTCACCAGGCTGCCGAACGTGACCTTTGACGCCGATCCGCTGGCCAACTACCACCGCCTGTCCGATGAAAGCAGCTGCGGCCGCTTTTACACCATCACCTGCGGCGGCGGCACCGGCTGGGTGGAGATGGAGGCATTTACCGGCGTGGCTAAGGATCTGCTGCCGGCCAGCCAGGCCAACACGGATCTGACCGCGGCGGAGTACGAGCAGCTGCCCTCCTTTGTCCGGGTTCTGCAGGAGAACGGCTATGGGACTATCGCCTTCCATGCCCACACGGATGAGATGTACAACCGCGCGGAAAACTACCCTCATATCGGCTTTGAAGAGGTCCTCTTTTTGGAGGACTATCAGGAGACGGGGACCTACGAGGGCGGCTATTTCGACGACAACTCCAGCGCGGATGTGATCATCTCCCTCTTTGAGGAGAACCGGCAGAAGCCCACCTTCCTCTATACCATGACCATGCAGAACCACCAGCCCTACTACGCCGGGCGCTACACGGAGAACCGGGTGACGGTGGCGAGCGACCGCCTCTCTGAGGAGGAGCTGGAGGTGCTGCAGTGCTATATCAACGGCGTCTATGACGCCGACCAGATGCTGGGACGGCTGGTGGAGTACTTCTCGGCCGTGGAGGAGCCGGTGATTCTGGTCTTTGCCGGAGACCATTTGCCCAGCATGTACTTAACAGACGAGGAGAGCGTCTACTCCAAGCTGGGCTATGTGGGCTCCGCCTCCAGTGCCGACTGGAGCCCTGCGGAGTACCAGGAGATGCTGTCTACCGACTACCTGCTGTGGACCAACTTCGGCGCGGAGACGGCCCGGGGGGATACCTCCTGCACCGCCATCGGCGCCCAGCTCCTCCACTATGCCGGCGCAGATGTTACCCCCTATTATGCATGGCAATACCAAAACAGCCGGGAGCTGCTGCTGTTTCACACCGGGAACCTGTGGATCGGTCCGGATGGAAAGCGGCTCGTCCCGGACGAAGCCCTGGAGCAGTATTGGAGGGACTGGGGGGATGTGGTCTATGACCTCCTCTACGGCGAAGGATACCTGGCCGGGGAGGTGAACCGGGTGCGGACCTTGTCCCCGTAAGGGAAACAGGCAGTATTCCGGCCCTCTTTTTTTAGGGAGGACCGCCTGATGCGGCGGCATGGGCGCTGTCGGCTGCGTGTCTGGACAATATTTGTTAAATATACATAGAAACCCACAGCCGATAGGGGGAAGCAACGGTTAAATTTGGATAAATTGCCCATTGAATATGAATATTTATACAAGTATAATACAAGGACAACAGCTACCCCACTGTGGGGAAGAAAGGAAGATTTGGAAGATGAAGAAGTTTCTTGCCATTCTGCTGGCCATGGCCATGATGACCGTTGCCCTCAGCGCCTGCAGCAGCAACAACACGGGAACTACCAATAACGGCGGCAGTACCGGAAACAACACCACTACCGGCAATAATACCAGCGGCACCGATGAGACTGGTGATACCACCGGCGACTACGGCGAGTTCACCACTGTGGAGCCCGGCAAGCTCATTATGAGCACCAACGCTGCGTTTCCTCCCTATGAGATGACCACCGATGACGGCGGCTTTGAGGGGATCGACGTAGAGGTGGCCGCAGCCATCGCTGAGAAGCTGGGCTTGGAGCTGGAGGTGGCCGATATGGGCTTTGACGCCGCTCTCACCGCCGTGCAGACCGGCCAGAGCGATATCGCCATGGCCGGCATCAGCGTCACCGAGGACCGCCTGAAGGTGATGGACTTCTCCGACAGCTACGCCACTGGTGTGCAAGTGGTCATCGTCAAGGAGGACTCCCCCATCCAGTCCATTGATGATCTGGCCAACGTCGAGATGATCGGCTGCCAGGCCGCCACCACCGGCTACATCTACGCCTCCGACACCCCTGAGAACGGCGGCTACGGCGAGGACCACGTCACCGCCTATGAGAACGGCTCTCTGGCTGTTATGGCCCTGCTCAACGACCAGATCGACGCGGTCATCATCGACAACGAGCCCGCCAAAGCCTATGTGGAGGCCAACGAGGGCCTGAAGATTCTGGACACCCCCTGGGTGGAGGAGGAGTACGCCATCGGCGTGGCCAAGGGCAACACTGCCCTGCTGGACGCCATCAACGCTGCGATGGCTGAGCTGAAGGCTGACGGCACCTTCCAGGCCATTGTGGATAAGTACATTACCGCCGAGTAAACAGATACCGGGCAAGGGCGGCCTCTGCAGGCCGCCCTTTTTCCCACACAGCAATAAAGAAGGAGGGCTTCTATGTTTCAAGGGCTGATAGACTGGCTTGACCGGCTTGGGCCGCGCCTCTATGCCGCCTTTTTAGAGGGGGATCGCTGGCAGCTTTACCTTCAGGGCCTGCTCACGACCTTAGAGCTGACGGTGGTCGCCCTGATCGCCGGTGTTATCCTGGGTGTGCTGGTGGCGGTGGTCCGCACCGCCCACGACCAGCAGTCCCCAAACCGGCGGAAAAATCCCCTGCTGGGGATTTTGAACGGCATCTGCAAGATTTACACCACCGTGATCCGGGGCACCCCTATGCTGGTGCAGATCCTGATCTGGGGGTTTGTCATCTTCGCCTCCAGCCGCAACAAGTTTATGGTGGGCGTGGTGGCTCTGGGCATCAACTCCGGCGCCTATGTGGCGGAGATTGTCCGGGGCGGCCTGATGAGCGTGGACATTGGCCAGTCCGAGGCCGGCCGCTCTCTCGGTATGGGCTATATCGACACCATGCGCTTCATCATCATCCCCCAGGCGTTCAAAAATATTCTGCCGTCCTTGGGCAACGAGTTTATCACCCTGTTTAAGGATACCTCCTTGGTCAACACCATCGGCCTGACGGAGCTGACCTACCGGGCCTCCCGGATTGCCGGGCGGACCCTGGACTATATGCCCCCCTATATCGGCATCGCCATTATGTACCTCATCTGTGTCATTGTCCTGACATGGCTCCAGGGCAAGCTGGAAAGGAGGCTGCGCCAAAGTGATCGACGTTAAGGGACTGAGTAAATCCTTCGGGGACCATCTGGTCCTGGACAAGATCGACCAGCACATCGACCACGGGGAGAAGGTGGTCATCATCGGGCCCTCCGGCTCCGGCAAGTCCACCTTCCTGCGCTGTCTCAACCTGCTGGAGACCCCCACGGCGGGCACCATCACCTTCGACGGTGTGGAGATCACCGCGCCGAAGGTGGATATCGACAGGATCCGCCAGCAGATGGGCATGGTGTTTCAGCACTTCAACCTCTTTCCCAATATGACCATCCGCCGCAACATCACCCTGGCCCCTGTGCGCACCAAGCTCATGGGACAGGCGGAGGCGGACGACACGGCCACCACCCTGCTGCGCCGGGTGGGGCTGGAGGACAAGGCCGACGCCTATCCCTCCCAGCTCTCCGGCGGTCAGAAGCAGCGCATCGCCATTGTCCGGGCCCTGGCCATGCGGCCCAAGGTGATGCTCTTTGACGAGCCTACCAGCGCCCTGGACCCGGAGATGGTAGGGGAGGTGCTTCAGGTCATGAAGGAGTTGGCCGACGAGGGGA
>CAJFUI010000098.1 GCA_904420145.1 uncultured Oscillospiraceae bacterium | reverse complement strand
GGTCCCTCCCACAGCGCCTCGCACAGCGCGTCGATGGTCACAATATTGCCTCTGGCCTCCCACAGTTTTTTCAGCAGAGCGAACTCCTTGGCGGTGAGAGCCGTTTCCCCGCCTCCGCGGCGGACGGTGCCCTTGCCCCAGTCGATCTCCGCATCCCCCAGCCGGGCGGTCTGTGGTTCCTCGCGGTACACCCGCCGGAGCACCGAGCGCAGCCGCAGCAGCAGCTCTTGGGGCAGGAAGGGCTTGGTGATATAGTCGTCCGCCCCCAGCCCCAGTCCATGGAGCCGCGCCTCGTCCTCATCCCGGGCGGAGAGGAACAACACCGGCACATCCTTCACTGCCCGCAGCTTTCCAAACAGGGCAAAGCCGTCCCCGTCTGGGAGCATCACATCCAGCAGCACCGCATCCGGCGGGGCGGCGCGAAAGCGCTCCATGGCCGCGGCGCAGCTTCCCGCCGTTTCCGTCTGATACCCCTCCCGCCGCAGAATCTCCCCCACCATCTCCTGCAGGGCGCTCTCGTCATCCACAACCAAAATCCGATAGGGCACAGGCAGGCCTCCCTTCCTTCTCAGTATCTCCTATTGTACCGCAGCGACGCCCCTCCCGTCCAGCCTCCGGCAAAAAAGTAAGGTAATCGTAAGGGGGCTTTCATGGGGATGTAAGGTTTGACCGCTATGATGGAGGCACAAAAGGAGGTCATGTCTGTGAGCAACGTCATCGAAACCCACAACTTGTGCAAGCGGTATGGGGACGCCCTGCGGGTGTCCCACCTGAATCTCACCGTACCGGAGGGCAGCGTCTACGGCTTTTTAGGTCCCAACGGCGCGGGCAAGTCCACCACTCTAAAGATGCTTTTAGGCCTGGTGCGCCCGACAGAGGGGGCCATCCGGATACTGGGCCGGCCCACGGATGCCGCCAGCCGCCTTTCCGTGCTGCGGCAGGTGGGGAGCCTCATTGAGAGCCCCAGCTATTACGGCCACCTCACTGGGGAGGAGAACCTGCGGATTGTCCAGACCCTCCGGGGCGTGCCGGAGAAACATATCCGGGAGGCGCTGCAGATCGTCCGGCTGGACGGCCAGCGGGGCAAACGGGTGGCCCACTACTCTCTCGGCATGAAGCAGCGCCTGGGCCTTGCCGCCGCCCTCCTGGGCTACCCCAAGCTGCTGATTCTGGACGAGCCCACCAACGGTCTGGACCCCGCCGGCATCCAGGAGATGCGGGAGCTGATCGAGAGCCTGCCGGAGCGGTTCGGCATGACGGTGGTGGTCTCCAGCCACCTGCTCAGTGAGATCGACCAGATGGCCGACACCGTGGGCATCATCCGGGAGGGGGAGCTGATGTTTCAGGACACCCTGGAAACCCTCCACGGCCGCAGCCGCCACCATCTGGCCCTGCGCACCAGCAACAACGCCGTGGCCAGGGAGCTGCTGGCGCGGCAGTCCATTTCCTGCGAGGAGGAGGACGGCTTTTTGATCCTCCCCATCCTCTCCGACGAGCTGACCGCCCAGCTCACCCGGTATCTGTCGGAGAACCGCTTAGGGGTGGTCCGGCTGGAGGAGCGGCAGAAGAGCCTGGAGGACATCTTCCTGGAGCTGACGGGAAAGGCGGCGAGTCTATGAAGCTGCTGAAGCTGGAATTTTTCAAGTGCCGCCGGCGGAAGATCGCGCTGGTGTGCGCCGCCGTGCTGGCGGCGGAGCTGCTGTGGTTCGCTATAGATCTCCCCCGTCAGGATGCAGAGGATCTGGCCCAGGGGTGGATGCTGCTCTTCTACAACCTGGCCCTCATTGACGCCATCTTCCTGCCCATCAGCGTGGCGGTCATCGCCAGCCGGAACTGTGAGCTGGAGCACAAGGGGGCCGCGCTGAAGCTGCTGGAGACTATGGTGACGCCGGGACGGCTGTATATAACAAAGCTGACCTGGGGCGCTCTGGTGCTGGCGGCGCTGCTATCGGTCCGCTCCGCGGCGTTTGCGGCCATGGGCGCGGCGGCCCATTTCTCCGGGGATATTCCCTGGGGGAAGTTCGCCCTCTTTACTGTCATTTCCTGGGCGGTCAGCATGATGGTCTACGCCCTGCAGCAGGGGCTGTCCCTGCGCTTTGCCAACCAGGCGGTGGCCCTGGTGTGCGGTATCTTCGGCAGCTTCGTCGGCGTCATGTCCATGCTGTTCCCGGATTGGCTGGTGCGGTGTGTCCCCTGGGGGTACTACGGCCTGCTGTCCCTGGCCCGGATGGATTGGGACCCGGACACCCGGTTCACCCAGTTTTTCTGGCGCTGGCCGGAGCCTTTGGATGTGGTGCTGCTGCTTCTCTTTGGGGCGCTGTTTTTTATCGTGGGCCGGACGCTGTTCGTCCGGAAGGAGGTGTGAGGGATGCTGCTGCGCTGTCTGAAAGCGGAACTGCAGAAGTGCCGCCGCTCCCCGGTTTGGCTGGCCTTTGTGCTGCTGCCCGTCTTTCCTGCCATCCTGGGAACCATGAACTACCTGGGGAATATCGAGGTTCTGGATAACGCCTGGTACAGTCTGTGGAGCCAGCACACCCTGTTCTCCTCCATGTTCTTTCTCCCCGCCCTGCTGGGAGTATTCTGTGCCTGGCAGTGGCGGCTGGAGCACGCGGACCACAACTGGAACAGCTTTATGACCGCTCCGGTGCCGGTGCGGGACCTTTGCCTCGCCAAGCTGATCTACGCCGCTGCCGTCTCCCTGCTCTCCCAGGTCTGGATCGGAGCGCTCTTTGTCCTCAGCGGGAAGCTGGCGGGACTCTCCGGTCCGCTGCCTCCGGAGCTGCCGGAGTGGCTCCTCTGCGGGGCGATGGGAGGCGCGGCGGTATGCGCGGTGCAGCTCTATTTCAGCCTGAGGATCCGGGCCTTCGCCCCGCCGGTGGCCTTCGGACTGGTGGGCGGCATCGCCGGACTAATGGCCACCACCCAGGGCTTTGGCTACGCCTTCCCGTACTCCCTGCCGTGCATTGGGATGCGGGCCAACAACCCGGCGATGGAACTGGACGTTGTGCCCTTTCTGCTCTCCGCCTGCGCCTACACGGCGGTGTTCACCCTTCTATCCATCCGATATCTCCGCCGCCGGGACGTGTCCGCGGAGTGAGCCGACGCCGTTGTCCTGCCGCCCGGGAGAAAAAAGTCTCAGATGAGACTAAAATTTCCGCTTTTGTCTTGACTTGCATCCTGCGGGGCGCTACAATAGGCGAGGACCCAGGCATCAGCCGATCCACAGGGGGAATATCGATGGATGTAAATTTATTGGCGGATAAGCTGGCGGTGTCCCCGCTGCTGGCAGGGGTCTCCCTGCCGCCGGAGCAGGCGACCGCGGAGACCTTCCCAGCGGGGCAGTTGCTCCAAGACAGCTGGAACGGCGAGAGTGCCGTAGGGCTGATCGTATCCGGCCGGGTGGACGTCTACTCGGTGGCCCTGGACGGCAGGGAGGTGCAGCTGAGCGCGCTGGCGGCCGGGGAGTGCTTTGGCATCTGCAATCTGCTCGCCGGCGGCGGGCTGGAAACCGTTCTCCGCTGCGCGGAGGAGACGGAGGTGCTATATCTCCCCAAAACCGCCCTGCTCTCCGCCATGGAGCGGGATGCCGGCTTTGCCATGCGCTTTGCGGCTCTGTGCAACCGGAAGCTCCAGTTTCTGCTCCGCCGGATTGCGCTGCTGACCATGCAGTCCAGCCGTGGGCGGGTGGCCGCCTACCTCCTCAGCCGGGCCGGCGGCGGCGAGACCGTGCAGCTCACCGGTTCCCGGGAGGATCTGGCCCGCCAGCTGGGCGTCAGCCGGGCGGCGCTGTTCCGGGAGCTGTCGGCCCTCCAGTCCATGGGGGCCATCGAGGTGGAGGGCCATGCCATTACCATGACAGACCGTCCCCTGCTCCAGGAGCTCCTCCATCGCTCCTCCCCTGCCAAATAGACCAGGATAGAAAGGAAATGACCCATGAAAAAGCTCTTCTCTCTGCTCTGCGTACTCTCCCTCACCGCCGCACTGCTGGCAGGCTGCTCCACGGGAGGGAACACCGGCAACACCAACACCTCCGGAAATAACGGCGCCGTCTCCGACACAACAGAGCCGGAAACTCCACCGGAGACCGCTGATCCTGTCGATGTGAACATCATGGCCCTCAAGGGCCCCACCGCCATGGGTATGGTTCAGTTCATGAACGAGGCCGACAGCGGAGCCATCACCGACAACAACTACCACTTCAGCATCACCGCCGCCACCGACGAGGTGTCCGCCGCTCTGGCCCAAGGGACCACGGACATCGCCGCCGTCCCCGCCAATCTGGCCTCTGTGCTCTACAACAACACCGAGGGCGGCGTACAGGTGCTGGCCATCAACACCCTCGGAGTGCTGTACATTGTGGAGAGCGGCGATACGGTGCAGTCCGTAGAGGATCTCCGGGGCAAGACCATCTACGCCAGCGGCAAGGGCACCACGCCGGAGTACGCCCTCAACTATATTCTGACCCAGAACGGCATCGATCCCGCCGCCGATGTGACCATCGAGTGGAAGAGTGAGCAGGCGGAGTGCCTCTCCGCCCTGATGGCGGAGGAGAACGCCATCGCCATGCTGCCCCAGCCCTTTGTCACCACCGCCCAGGCTCAGAGTGAGAACCTCCGGGTGGCCTTGGATTTGACGGAGGAGTGGGACGCCCTCCAGTCCGGCAGCGACGCCCCCTCCACCTTGGTCACCGGCGTAGTGGTGGCCCGGACGGAGTTTGTAGAGGCGCACCCGGAGGTGATCTCCGCTTTTATGGACCACTACAAGACCTCGGTGGAGTTCGTCACCGCCAATGTGACGGAGGCCGCTCAGCTTGTAGGACAGTATGAGATCGTCACCGCCGAGGTGGCGGAGAAGGCCCTGCCGGAGTGCAACATCGTCTTTATTGAGGGCTCTGAGATGCAGGAGAAGCTCTCCGGCTATCTGTCCGTCCTCTTTGAGCAGAATCCCCAGTCCGTTGGCGGCGCTCTTCCCGACGACGCCTTCTACTACAGCCGCTAAGCCTCCATGGAACGCCGGCGAACCATACGGGCTTGGGCAGTGCTCTTCTGGCTGCTTCTGTGGCAGCTGGGGGCCATGGCCATCGGCCAGCAGATCATCCTTGTCTCCCCGGTGCGGGTGCTCCTCCGGCTGACGGAGCTGGCGGTTACTTTGGACTTCTGGGGCGCGGTGGGGTACTCTCTGGTGCGCATCACCGCGGGTTTCCTGCTGGGGGTCACCGTGGGGACCCTGCTGGCGGCTCTGTCCGCCCGGTTTCGCCGGGTGGAGGAGCTGATCGCGCCGGCCCTGCTGGCTATCAAGTCCATTCCGGTGGCCTCCTTCATCATTTTAGCCCTGATTCTGTTCTCCTCCCGGAATTTGGCGGTGCTGATCTCCTTTCTGATCGTCCTGCCAGTCCTCTATACCAATATCTTAGGCGGCATCCGGGCCGCGGACAGGCAACTGCTGGAGATGGCCCGGGTCTTCCGCATCCCCGCGGCGAGGCGCATCCGCTATGTGTATCTCCCTCAGGTGATCCCCTATTTCCGGTCCGCCTGCGGCTCCGCTCTGGGCCTGTGCTGGAAGTCCGGCATCGCCGCCGAGGTTATCGGCATGCCCGACGGCTCCATCGGCGAGCAGCTCCAACAGGCTAAGATATACCTGAACACCCCGGACCTGTTCGCCTGGACGTTGGTGATTGTGGTGGTGAGCTTAGCCTTTGAGAAAGCTTTTCTGGCCCTGTTGAAGTGGGGAGAGCGCGCACTGGAGAGGATGTGAGGCATGAAGGATATTGTCATAGAGGGGCTGTGGAAGTCCTTTGGGGAGAAAACTGTCCTCCATGATTTCTCCGCCGTCCTGCCGGCGGGGACGACCACCGGCCTGATGGCCCCCTCCGGGGCGGGCAAGACCACCCTGCTGCGGATTCTCATGGGCTTGGAGTCCTCCGACCGGGGGACCATCTTGGGACTGGAGGGCCTGCGCCTGAGCGCAGTGTTTCAAGAGGACCGGCTGTGCGAAAACTTAAACCCGGTCTCCAATCTCCGCCTGGTCACCCCCTCTTTGAGCCGAAAAGAGGCGGAGGAGGCCCTTAGGGCGGTGGGGCTGACCGACTGCCTAAAGCAGCCGGCCCGGGAGCTGTCCGGTGGGATGCGCCGCCGGGTAGCCATCCTCCGGGCCCTGCTGGCGGACTACGACCTGCTGCTGCTGGACGAGCCCTTTAAGGGCCTCGATCAGGAGACCAAGGAGACCGTCATGGCGGACACCCGCCGCCGGTGCGCCGGGCGGACGGTGCTGTTTGTCACCCACGACCAAACGGAACTGGAGGCCATGGGTGCGGTCAGCCGTCTGACGCTCTGACGTACCCCCTATGAAACTAAGAAACGTCCCAGGACGTGCTGCCGCATGTCCTGGGACGTTCTATTTTCTCCCCTATTTTGCCTCGCCCTTACTGGCGAGATAGCCGGTGATCGACTGCAGCACCTGGTCCGCATCCAACCCGTGTACCGCGCAGGCCTCCTCCAAGGATTCGCCCACAGAGGCAGGGCAGCCCACGCAGTGCATCCCCGACTGCATCAGGATGTAGGCGATGCCGCTGTCATAGGCAAGCATATCGCCCATGGTAGTCTGTTTTGTAATCTCCATCGCCGCTCCTTACCTTTTCATCAGGTCCGCGCCGCTGCTCCATGCCTGGCCTACCTTCTCGCCGATGGCATAGTAGCCATTCTGCATCTGGTCGAAGGCAAAGGCCTGGATCTTCCCGGCGTCGATCTTGCCGGCTGCATCCAGCACCTTCTCGTCAGCAATGACGTTGACGATCCTGCCCAGCACCCGCAGGCCGTAGGGCTGGTTCTGCATCTCCACCACCTCGCACTCCAGCGTAATGGGGTACTCGGTGATCACCGGGGCGTCCACCCGGCTGCTCTTCACCGCATGGAGGCCGGTGCGTGCAAACTTGTCTGCCATCTTGTTGGCCGTGGCGATGCCGAGGAAGTCGGACTCCCGCAGCGTGTCCGCCCCCGGAACGGCCAGGGTGAAGGCCTTACGCCCCTCAAGGTTGGCCACTGTCCTGTGTTCGGCCTCCAAATTCAGCGCCACCATGTCCTCCGCGCAGATGCCGCCCCAGGCCATCATCATCACATCCACCGAGTCGTCCTCGTTGTAGGTGCCGATCATATAGGTGGGCATGGGGAACAGATAGGGCTTTACACCAAAATCCTTTGTCATATCCATTACTCCTTTTTTGATTGCAGAATTGACTTCTTCTGCCTATGATGGTATTATCATAGCAAGAATTAAATAAAAAGCAAGTACGCACATTTAAGTATGATACTTACCAAAAGGAGAGCGTAAATGAGCATCGAATGCATTGAGGACGCCAAGCTGGAGGAGACCGGCTTCAACTACACCATGTCCCTGATTCAGGGGAAGTACAAGATGTTTATCCTCTACGCCCTGATGGGCTTTCAGGTGGTCCGCTTCAACGAGCTGAAAAGGTACATCAAAACCATCTCCTACAAGACCCTCAGCGCCACGCTGAAGGAGCTGGAGGCGGACGGGCTCATCCACCGGGAGGAGTACCCCCAGATCCCGCCTAAAGTGGAGTACTCTTTGACGGAGCGGGGGAAGTCCCTCATCCCCATCCTGGACCAAATGTGCGAGTGGGGGGAGAAAAACCGGCTGTAGCGGGAGAGAGCGTTTGCGCTCCCCCGCGCTGGCTGTCCGGCGCCAAAGCAAAAGAGATACAGGGAGGGGTTCCGCAGCATAAATGCCGCGGAACCCCTCCCTGTTGGATGGAAAGGCTTGGTTTTCGTACACCAGCCTTACTTCAGATAGGTGTCAAAAAAGCGCTCCAGCTTGTCAAAGGGGATGGCGTTCTTGCCGCCGCCGTCGTACAGATCGGTGTGGACCGCACCGGGGATGATCAGCAGTTCCTTGTTCTCCGGGCAGGGATTGCCCTCCATCATATTGGCGTAGGCGTCCCGGCCAAAGTAACAGGAGTGGGCCTTCTCCCCGTGCATGACCAGCACTGCGCTGCGTATCTCATTACTGTACTGCAAAATGGGCTGATTTAAAAAGGACATGCAGCCGATGATGTTCCAGCCGCCGTTGGAGTTTAAGGACCGCTTATGGTAGCCCCGCTTGGTCTTGTAGTAGTCGTGGTAGTCCTTCAAAAAGAAGGGGGCGTCCTCGGGCACTGTCTCCGCCACGCCGCCGCCCAAGGCGTAGGTGCCATTCTGATAGTCCTTGATCCGCTGGGCGTTCAGGGCCTTTTTCTTTTCATACCGGGCTGCCTCACTGTCCTCGGCATCAAAGTAGCCCTTGGCGTTGACCCGGGTCATGTCGTACATGGTGGAGGCCACGGTGGCCTTCACCCGGGTATCCAGAGCCGCCGCATTCAGGGCCAGACCGCCCCAGCCGCAGATGCCGATGAGGCCGATCCGCTCCGGGTCCACATCCTCCCGGAGAGAGAGGTAGTCCACGGCGGCCTGAAAGTCCTCGGTATTGATGTCCGGTGAGGCCATATAGCGGGGCGCTCCGCCGCTCTCCCCGGTGAAGGAGGGGTCGAAGGCCATGGTCAAAAAGCCCCGCTCCGCCATGGTCTGGGCGTAGAAGCCGGATGCCTGCTCCTTCACCGCGCCGAAGGGACCGCACACCGCGATGGCGGCCAGTCTGCCGTCCGTCCCTTTAGGCTTATACAGATCCGCCGCCAAGGTGATGCCGTAACGGTTGTGAAAGGCCACCTTGCTGTGCTCCACCTTGCCGCTCTTCGGGAAGGTCTTGTCCCACTCCTGGGCCAGGCTTAGATTTTCTTCCAGTCGCATTTCAAAAACATCCTTTCTGTTATGATCGTTTCTATGTCCGACGGCCGCCCCTCTGCTATGTCCGCTCCTCCTTCCGGACAGCGCGAATCACCCGGGCGGGCACGCCGCCCACTATGGTGTCTGGCGGCACATCCCGCACCACCACGGCCCCCGCGGCCACAATGGCCCCGTCCCCAATGGTCACCCCTGGGGTTACGGTGGCGTTGGCCCCGATCCACACGTTCTTTCCAATCACAATCGGAGCGGCAACCGTCTCATTCCGCCGCTCCGGGTCCTCCCGGTGGTTCAGGGTTGCCAGCACCACATTGTGGCCGATGAGGGTGCCGTCGCCGATGGTGATCCCTCCCTGATCCTGAAAGTGGCAGCTGGTGTTGAGAAACACATTTTTCCCGATGGTAATATTCTGCCCGTAGTCGGTATAGAAGGGAGGGAACAGGCAAAACCCCTCCCCCACCGGCTTTCCAATCAGCTCCGAAAACAGCCGCACCACCTCCTCCGGCTGGTGGTAGGCGAAGTTCAGCTTCGCCGTCAGCTGCATGGCCCGCTGGCTGGCGGTGCGCATGTACTGGTAGACCGG
The DNA here is from genome assembly GCA_904420145.1 of uncultured Oscillospiraceae bacterium. GTDB lineage: Bacteria > Bacillota > Clostridia > Oscillospirales > Oscillospiraceae > CAJFPI01. The sequence continues at coordinate 3,677 of CAJFUI010000098.1, read as the reverse complement.
CAGTCCCCTCTCCGCCGCCTTTTGCTCAATGGTCTCATATCCCACTGGGGGTACCTCCTATACAAAAAATCCTATGCTGTCTCAGCGGTTAAAGCTGGTCCACGCCTGCGCCTCCGCCGCCGGAGGCATAATGCCCCGCTCCCTTCCGGCGGCGATGCACCTCAGAAGCCAAGCCAGATTCCGAGCCAGATTCCGCATGGTCTGCAGCCCCTCCTTGTCCTGCTCCGCCAGCTCCGGCGAGGGCCCGAACACCATATTCCAGTAGGTGGAGGACACGACAGGCATCTGGGCGTCGGTGAAGTGCTTTTGGATCGCGTCTAAGGAGGCCGTGGTACCGGCCCGGCGGGCGGTGACCACCGCCGCGGCGGGCTTGTGCCGGAAGGCGTCCCCGCCGGCGTAAAACATCCGGTCCATCGCCGAGAGGAGCTGTCCGGCGGGATGGGCAAAGTACACCGGGGAGCCAAAGACGAAGCCGTCCGCCTCCCCGGCCTTCGCAATCCAGCCGTTTACCGCATCATCGGAAAAGACACATTCTCCTTTGCCCATACATCCGCCGCAGCCGGTGCAGTCCCGGACGGGAGTGCCGCCCAGCTGGAGGATTTCGCTGTCAATCCCCTCCTGTGCCAGCACCTTGGCGATTTCCGACAGCGCCAAGTAGGTGCAGCCGTTTTTCCGGGGGCTCCCATTATAGAGCAGTACTTTCATTTTTCTCTCTCCCTTTCCGTATTCCCCCGCTCCATCTGGTAGAGCAGGTAGTCCAAGCAGTCGATTTTCCGCTGCTCCGCGTGGCAGCGCTCCAACAGCCGCCGCCGGTGCCCGGCCAGCAGGGCCATGGCCTCCGCCTGCTTTCCCCCGCGGAGCAGGCGCCAAAACGCTCCAATCAGGGGCGCCTCACATCCGGCGTCTATCAAATTCTGCGTAACGGCCTCCTGGCAGGTTTCCAGATCCACTCCCCCCACCTCCCTGTGCTTTTTAGTATAAAAGAGAACTTCCAAAATATCAAATGCATATAAAAAATATTGCATCATACTTGAAAGGTATGGTATAATGCGCTATACTGGGGAAAAAGGAGGTGTCCGCATGGATCTGCGCGTTCTCGAATATTTCTTGGCGGTGGCCCGGGAGCAGACCATCTCCGGGGCGGCGGAGGCGCTGCACATGACCCAGCCGCCCCTCTCCCGGCAGCTGCAGGAGCTGGAGGCCGAGTTGGGCAAGCAGCTCTTCCTCCGGGGAAAGCGGCATATCACGCTGACTAAGGAGGGGATGCTCCTTAGGAAGCGGGCGGAGGAGATTCTCTCCCTGGTGGAGAAGACGAAGGCCGAGGTGGGCGCCTCGGAGGAGAGCATCAGCGGCGAGCTCTACATCGGCGGCGGCGAGACGGAGGGGATGCGCCTGCTGGTCCGAACTGTCCGGCGGATTCAGGCCCGCTATCCCAACATCCGCTTTCACTTCTCCAGCGGAGACGGCTACGACGTCACCGACCGGCTGGACCGGGGACTCATCGACTTCGGTACCCTGATCGAACCCATCGACATCAGCAAATACGATTATCTCCGTCTGCCCCGGCCGGACACCTGGGGCGTGCTCATGCGAAAGGACCACCCCTTAGCCGCCCTGGCGCACATTCGACCGGCGGACCTGCGGGGCGTGCCGGTCATCACCTCCCGGCAGATGGAGGGGGAGGACGGCCTCTCCGGCTGGCTGGGCGGGGAGGCGCTGGAGGTGGTGGCCACGGGAAATCTGGTCAACACGCTGACACTGGCGGTGGAGGAGGGAGTGGGATGCCTGCTGACCTTAGACCAGCTGGTGGACCTGTCCGGCGGCCGGAATCTCTGCTTTCGCCCTTTAGAGCCGAGGCTGGAGTCCTGGATGTACTTGGCTTGGAAGAAGTATCAGGTGTTTTCCAGCGCAGCGGAGGTCTTTGTGGAGGAATTGAAGCGCATCCTGTCGGAGGATGGCGCTGCACCCGCTGGATAACAAAACAGCCCCGCCGGCTTTTTTCAGCCGGCGGGGCTTAGTTTATCGAAAGAGCCCAACTTTCACTGGGCTCTTTCGATAAAAGGCTGCACGCAGGATGGACCTCGATTCCTTGGGGAAAAGTCGGCCCATCCTGCGTGAAAAGTATCCTTTCCGAGGCACATGTCCCCGGAAAGGACAGGATTACATTTAATTCCTGCGGCTGCGGCCGCAGGAACTCTGCGAGGCTTTCTCTCACAGAAGGTTTTTCGACAGTCTCTGGGCTAATCTGTTGTGAAGCGGTTTTCCTTGTCAGCTTGCCGTTACTTGGCCATGTTCTCAAGGAAGCGCATGAGGATGGTGGCGGTCTGGGCACGGGTAGCGCTGCCCTTAGGCTGCAGGGTGCTGCCGTCCATGCCGCCCACCAGCTCCGCACCTACGGCCCAGTTCATCGCCTGCACCGCGTAGCCGGACACATCCCCGGCGTCCGTAAAGCCGGTGAGATTCTCCTCCAAGGTCGCCGTCTCCATGCCCTTGTACACCGCGTAGCGGTAGAGCATGGTGGCCAGCTGCTCCCGGGTGATATTGGCGTTGGGGGCGAAGGTGGTCTCACTGGTGCCGGTGACAATTCCCTCCGTAGACGCCCACCGGACGGCATCCAGATACCACCCCTCTGTAATATCCGTAAACCACGGGATATCATAGTCGCTGGGCACATCTGGGCTGCCCTCCATGCGGTGCAGGATGGTCACCATCATGCCCCGGGTCAGCGTGGCGTTGGGGGCGAACAGGGTGTCGCTGGTGCCGTTCATCAGGCTGTTTGTATAGGCGTAGACCACCGCGTCGTAGAACCAGTTTTCCTCCGACACGTCGGTGAAGGGCTCGAGAACGGGCGCCACCAGCTCGCCGTCCACCGTGGTGTTGATGACGGTGATGCTGGGATCGTCCAGATCCACACCGCCCACCGTGCTGTCGGAGATGGTGATTTGACCACCCTCGCCTGTATTGCGGACCGTGCCGGTGATCTCTGCGCCGGTGATAGTCATGTGGCCCGAGGAGACGTTGGTCACATCCCCGTCAATGGCGGTGCCCCTGCCGATGGATACATCCCCGTTGGAAAAGCTCTCCACGTTACCGGTGATGTCGGCGTTGGTGACGCTCAAATCCCCAACTCTGAAAAGAATGGCATATTCTTCGGAGACGATGGTGCCGCCGGTGATGCGGGTCACACCCTCATCAGGGAGAAATATCCCGGCGATGCCATCGATCTTGCCGCCGGACATATTGATCGTAAAGCCCGCGAATTTGTTGTCGTCCGTTCCGCCATAGATGCCGAAGGGGGCTGTCACGGTGCCGCCCCGGAGATGCAGCACAAGGGTGTCGTTTTCCGGGGTGTCGGTCTGGTTGGCATACCCGTTCTCCCCCGCGCCTCTTCCGTTCATCATGATGCCTGCAAGCTCCCCAATAATCTCCCCGCCGTTGATCGTGCAGACGGTGGCGGTGCTCTTATTCTCCCACAGAGCGCTGTTGAGGATGGGAACCTCCCCGTACACACCGCCGCCATTGATCGTAAGGGTTCCAAAGTTTAAAATCGCGTAAACGATGGAATCGGAGTCATCCTCACCGGCGGAGAACGAATCCACCGTCCCGCCGTTCATGGTGAAGGAGGCCCCCTCCCAGATCTCTACGGCGCTGATGTCACCGTGGATGGCGCCGGCCTC
>CAJFUI010000097.1 GCA_904420145.1 uncultured Oscillospiraceae bacterium | reverse complement strand
GTTTCACAAGTCTGCGCACAGGCGCATTTCGGTTATGAAGTAACCAACTTATAAAATTTGAGCTTTTAACTCAATCAATAAGGCAGCGCTGCGGCTGCCAATCGGCAGTGGACCCGGCTGTCCGTATGGCCTTAACTCCCGCTTGGAGTGGTCCAGAATAATTGCTTTGAAAAGACCCTGAAATGAGACCCTTTCCAAATTAAGGATATTTTATCACGGTGAGAAAATGTTGTCAATATATAAAAAACCACTCCAGACCGCAGGCGCAGTTATAGCTCTTTTTGTGATCAAACACAGAAAATATATCAATTTTTTCTCACTAACTGCATTTTTTATTATGCACTATGTACAAATATATTGCAAAACCATAAAAGATATGTTTCACTGTTATGTACTAAGGCGGAGAGAGGATTATCTCAAATACCATGAAAATTGCACAAAAACAGAAAAAATCTTAAGGGAAAGGCGGTGTCTGAGTTGACCAGCAGCCAAGCAGGAGTCGTTCCCCAGAGGGGTTACCAATCATTTTCTGGTAAAGTCACAAAGTACTACCGAAAGATGTCTAAGAGTTCAATCTATCGAATCATCCTTACGGTGCTTGGTATCCCCACTTTTTTGGCCGTTCTCATCAAGCATCTGCTTACCAAAAAAGGCAGCCGATACTACAGCCTCCGGCAGCAGGCCGCCCAGCGGTTGCAGGATGCAGGGGTGAAGAATGACCTGCATAAAAGCGTCCTGTCCTCTACCGAAAGGAAATATGAGTTCCTACAGAAGAAGGTGTCTCAGGAGGCGGTGAGGCGGGAGGTGGAGCGGATTGTTGCAAAGCAGTTTTCTGAACTGGTGGATAACGAACTGGCTAAAACGCGGGAAGGCCGGGAGCTGTCAAAGCCAGACTTAGCCGCCAGCTATGCCTCACTGATGGAGAATCCCCTCTTTTTTGCCCTCTCTCTTCTTACCTCTCCCCTCATGTATCTGATTATGTTGATCTATGCCAACCCCTACTCCAAATACATCGTGGACCGACTGTTAATGATGGTGTTCGTCATCTTCGGCGTTACATTTTTGGTGTTTACCATTTTGTACTTCTCCCCGTCCGATCCCGCCATCAACGCCTTGGGCGAGCTGGCCACACCAGAACAGATTCAGAGCTTCAACGAACTCTACGGTCTTGATCAACCCTACCTTGTCCAGCTGCTCGATGCCTTCAAGAACATCGCGACTTTCGATTTAGGTAAGACCTATATCGGAAACGAGGATGTGCTGACTGCCCTGCTGCGGAAGTTCCCGGCTACGCTGTCTATCACCTTGGCCTCCCTGTGTATTTCGCTACTTCTTTCTATCATCCCCGGCATTATCTCCGCCATGAAGCAGTACTCCGCTTTCGACTACATCTTCATGCTGATCGCCATGCTGGGCCTGTCCGTCCCCGCCTTCTGGCTGGGTCTTGTGATGATCTTGGAGTTTTCCATTAATCTCCAATGGGTGCCGGCGACCTACAACGCGGGACAATGGGTGACCATCATCATGCCGGCCATTGTCTTGGGTACGGAGATGTCGGCCACTATCGCCCGTATGACCCGATCGTCCATGCTGGAGGTTAAGAGCCAAGACTACATTCTGACAGCCCGGGCCAAAGGCCTGAGCAACCGCCGGGTGATCTTTAAGCACATTTTGGGCAACGCTATGATCCCCATTGTCACCGTTATCGGTCTGCAGTTCGGCAGTCTCTTAGGCGGTGCCTCTGTCACGGAGAAAGTGTTCAATATTAGCGGCGTGGGCAGCTATATCGTGGACAAGCAGTTCGTCCCAGATACACCTGCAGTTCTCGCCGGCGTTGTCTACATCGCCATTATCATCAGTATTGTGAACTTAGCTGTTGATATTCTGTATGCGTTCTTGGATCCGCGCATTAAGTCCAAAATGAAGAGTTATTAAGCGAGGAGATTCCATATGGTACAGAAAATGAATCTTTCGGCTGACCATGTCAATGTCAAGGGCACAGGTCGTGCTGCCGAGACAACCAACCAATATATTAAGCGCACTCAGGCTCGAAAATTAAAGCATTCCCAGGAGTACACCTCCAGTCGCTTTGCCTTCGGCGCCAGCTTGGCCATCGGCGTTGTTATCCTATTGTTCAGCATAGATTTTGCCGAAAAAAGCATCAGTCCAGTGGCAGCCGTTGTAGCTGCTGTCTTTCTGGTGGAGAGCGCTTTCGAGTTGCTTATTTCCCTGTTGCTCCGGAGCGCCGTACTGCAGGACCGTGAGATTTCCCGCAGCCTCCGGCTGTCAGGCCTTCTTTCTGCGGTGATGGTACTCAACGGCAACATCTTTGCTTTCATCGCAGGTTTCACCTGTATGCAGAAGGAAAAGACCCTTGAGTATACTCTGTCAATCTACATGACACTAACCACGGTCTGCATCGTACTGGTGTCAGCCTTAAACCTATTCAAGGAATATGTGGCGGATACCTTCCTGCTTGGCATGTACCTTTTGGCGGGTCTGATCGTGTTCGATCTGTTGGCTATGTTTTTGATCTCCAAGTGGGTCAAGCGCCGGACTACCGACAAAAAAATGTTGCCGCTGGCCATCTGCCTGATCCTTTCGGCGGTGACCGGCAATGTCTTCGCTCTTTTGATTGGGATTATCTCTATCAGCAAGCTCTGCCACAAGGACAAGGAAATCAGCATTGAATGGATTGACATCATCAACCGTCTGTTTCGCAACAATATGTCTATTATGGGTATGTTCGTGGTAGTGTTTCTCATCTCACTGTCCTTGTGCAGCTACCTGACTTTTGATTATTCCATCGCAGTAGAAAACAATTACACCGCCATGCTGATTGCCCCCTGCCTGGAATATCCCTTTGGGACAGATAACTTCGGACGTTGCGTGTTTACCCGCATCGTCTTCGGTGCCCGAATTTCTCTGGTCATTGGTATGCTGGCCACTGCTGCTCCTCTGATTTTCGGCGGCCTCCTTGGGGCGGTGGCCGGATACTACTCCGGGAAGATTGAGAATATCATCATGCGGATTCTGGATGTGCTGTATGCCGTCCCCTCTATTTTGCTGGCCATCGCCATCGTGGCTGCTTTCGGTGCCAACACCACCAACCTGATTTTAGCCCTCTCTGTCAGTTCAATTCCAGTCTACGCACGAACCGTGCGCGCAACAGTGATGGGGCTTTCTAACGCGGAATTTGTGGAGGCTGCCCGTGCCTGCGGCGCTCGGGACTGGGTAATCATCATCAAACATATCATTCCAAACTCCCTTGCCCCCATCATTGTCCGGGCCACCATGGGCATTGGCACTGCGGTGCTGTCCACCAGCAGCATGAGCTATCTCGGCCTCGGCGTGGAGCCTCATATCCCAGAATGGGGAAATATTTTGAAAATTGGAAGCTCCTATTTGGAGACCAATCCATATCTGGCGATTTTTCCCGGCCTTGCCATCATGCTGATCGTTTTGGCCTTCAACTTCTTTGGCGACGGTCTGCGGGACGCTACTGATCCCAAACTTAAATGATTCTGGAGGGGCCAATATGGAGAGCAAAAAAACGGTACTGGAGATCAAAAATCTGCACGTGCACTTTATTACAGACAACGAGACTGCCAAGGCGGTCAACGGCGTCGATTTGATTTTGCACGAAGGGGAGAGTCTTGGACTTGTGGGCGAGACCGGCGCAGGGAAGACCACCACGGCCTTGTCCATCATGCAGCTGGTGCCTGATCCCCCGGGAGTGATTGTGGACGGTGAGATCTATTTCCACGAGAAGAACATTATCTACAATACTGATAAAGAGAATGAGAATATGCGGGGAAACGGAATTTCTATGATTTTCCAAGATCCCATGACGGCGCTCAATCCCATTATGACTGTAGGCAACCAGTTGGCTGAGGTTATCATGCAGCACCGGAAGGTCTCTAAGAAAGAGGCCAAGGAGACGGCCATTCAGCTGATGGAGATGGTGGGCGTGAAGGCCGACCGTTACGATGACTACCCCCACCAATTTTCCGGCGGTATGAAGCAGCGGGTGGTTATCGCCATGGCGCTGCTCTGCCGTCCTGAGATTCTTATCGCTGATGAGCCCACAACGGCGTTGGATGTGACCATTCAGGCCCAAGTGCTGGAAATTATTCGGGATCTGATCAACCGTTTCCATATGTCTATGATCCTCATCAGTCATGATTTGGGTGTAGTGGCGGAGACCTGTGATCAGGTGGCTATTATGTATGCGGGGGAAATTGTGGAGGCTGGTGAAATCCGAGAGGTCTACAAGCATGCCCTCCACCCCTATACTGTGGGGCTTTTCGCCTCGATCCCCCGGTTGGATGAGGACAGTGAGAAGCTCATTCCTATTGAGGGACAGATTCCTAACTCCGCTGCCCTGCCGGAGGGCTGTAAGTTCCATCCCAGGTGCAAGTATTGCAAGGAGATCTGCCGTCATGAGCCGCCGCCTGTCCAGCGGGAGGGTGAGCATATCTACCGATGCCACTTTAAACTTTTTTGACCGGAGGGATGGTGTGGAATGGAAAAGCTGATTGAACTGCAGAATATTAAGAAGTACTTTACAGTCCCCAGCGGTTTACTTCATGCAGTGGACGATGTGAACCTGTCGATCGGCAAGGGGGAGACTCTTGGCATTGTGGGGGAGTCTGGTTGCGGGAAAAGCACCTTAGGTCGTGTGATGCTCCGACTGCACGAACCTACTTCTGGCCGCATTTTATACGATGGCATGGATATCACAACCTTCCACAAGGACGAGATGATCCAGATGCGCAAATATATGCAGATCATTTTTCAGGATCCCTATGCCTCTTTGAACCCTCGCTACACTGTGGCGCAGATCATCCGTGAACCCCTTCGTCTGCACAAAGTCTGTTCCAGCGCTGCCGAGGAAAAGGAGCGGGTGGAGGCGCTGATGGAGATGGTAGGGCTCTCCAAGCGGGCCTACAACGCCTATCCCCATGAGTTTGATGGCGGTCGCCGCCAGCGCATCGTCATCGCCCGGGCCTTAGCAATCAAGCCCCAGTTCATCGTTTGTGACGAGCCGGTAAGCGCCCTGGATGTGTCTGTACAGGCGCAGATCATCAATCTGATGATGGAACTGCAAGAGAAGCTCGGGCTCACCTACCTATTCATCTCCCACGACCTCTCCGTTGTCAAGTATATCTCCGACAATATCGGCGTCATGTACTTAGGACAGATGATTGAGAAGGCCTCTAAGAGGGCTATTTTCCAACGGCCGCTGCACCCTTACACCATTGCCCTGCTTTCTGCAATCCCCTCCTTGGATGTGGATCACAAGCGGGAAAAGATTATCCTCAAGGGAGAGATCACCTCTCCTATCAATCCGCCGGCGGGCTGCCGCTTTGCTAAGCGGTGTGTGTTTGCCCGAGAGGAGTGTTTCTCCCAAGACCCGGAGTTGTGTGAGGCGGAGCCGGGCCACTTCGTGGCGTGCCACCGGTATCAGGAGATCATGAGCGGCACCCTGCAATACACAAAATAACAGGGTTACGCTTTACTTTTTTCAAAAGGAAGGATGTGATGCCCATACGCCTGACCGCTTTAACCAAAATTCGGCATGAACAAAGAAAGAACTAAAAACGAGAGGAGAACATTGGGAATGAAAAGACTCACAGCATTAGTACTCTGCCTGCTTATGACTTTTTCCCTTTTTGGGTGCAATGTCCAAACTAAGACAGATGTGAAGGGTGAGGGTTCCGATGTGGAACTGGAATCTATTCCCCTTACGCTGCTGGGCCAGTCGGCAAATGAGAAGGACTTGAATGTTATCCGAGATCTGCTGACACAGCAGGGCTTCGATGTGACAATTAACATGCAGCCCGACCGGGGTTCCTATATGTCCCAAATTGATGCAGGAAACTATGACATCACCTTTACCGGCTGGGCATCTATCAGCGGTAATGGTGACTATGCCACCCGCGGCATCTTCCACAGCGAGGGTGACTCAAACTTGGGCCATAACATCCATGATGACCGTCTGGATGAACTGATCGAGGAAGCAGCTACTCTGACATATGAGGAGTCCATCCCCCTGTACGCAGAGATCGAGAAGATTTTGATCGACGAGGCCTATATCGCCCCCCTGTATGTGGGCACCAAGGTAGAAGCCTACAACAAGGAAGTGGTGGACGGCGAGACCGTGGGTATCTATGCGGCCCGGGCAGAGCCCTTTGAGCTGTTTGACTTTGTGGATGAATCCAAGCGGGACACCGATACGCTGTACCTGTGGCAGATTGAGAATTACTATACCACCGCCGACCCCATCAAGTCCAATGAGAACTCCACTTACATGACCAACTACAACATGTATACCCGTCTGGTAAACTTCAACGACCAGATGGAGATCACCACCAACAGTGCTCTGTCCCGTGACTACGCCGTGGCCGAAGGGAATCAGGAGTTCTACTTCATCCTGCGCGATGACATCTACTTCGCCATGGTGGACAGCAACAAGCAGGCTGTGGACAGCGGTGTGCTCGTGGGCGGCGAGGATGTGGTCTTTTCCTTGGACCGGGCTAAGGACAAGGATTCTGTTCCCAACCACGCCACCTACTCCCTCCATGAGAACATCGACACCGTGGAGATCGTGACCGACCTCTCCGAGCTGGAGAACACCATGGAGTCCGCCACCGGCAGTACCATTTTGGAGGCCCTCAGCGATGCACTGGACACCCCTGTTTCCGAGCTGGTAGCCAGTAAGGATGAGGTGGACAACGCCAGTGGCAAGTATCAGGTGGTGAAGATCACTGCCAAGAGCGCCTTCCCCCAGATGCTTAACTTCCTTGGCCACCACTCCGCTTCCATCCTGTGCAAGGAGCAGGTGGAGAAGATCAACACCTATGACGTAGCCACTTACGACCCTGCCACCGACATCGCCTATGGCGATCCCGCCACGGTCACCGAGGGCCCTGACTACGACAACCAGATCTACGCCAGCGGTCCGTACATCCTGGTTTATAAGAACGACTATGAGCTGGTCATGCAGAAGAACCCCAACTATATGGTAGGGACCGAGTATGAACCCAAGATCAAGACCATCAGCATTAAGATGATTCCTGATGCCGACAGCGCCCTCAATGCCCTGCGCAGCGGTGAGGTCCATATGCTCAACTCCTTGGACGTGGAGAAGTGGAGCGTGGTGGAGGGCGATGAAAAGCTGGCCCTCAAGACCCAGCCCGGCATCGCCGAGAAGCACCTGATCTTCAACACCAGCGAGAACAGCGTCTGCAGCGATCTGAATGTCCGCAAGGCCATCCAGAACGCCATGGACCAGAACGCCTTTATCGCCGTATACGAAAACAGCGTTTTCCCTGTCACCTCCCCCATCGGCACCATCATGGATACGGGCTACAGCTTTACTCCGGATCCCTCTCTGGTGCAGGGCTATCTGATCGAATATTTCAACAGCAAGCAGGAGTCATAACAAACAAGAGCTCCGGATCAGCACAATGACTGGTCCGGAGCCTCTAAAAAGGAGAGACATGTACTATGTTGACAACCAATAAGAATCGTGTTATCAAAACTGCTGTGGTGGGGCAGGTTCGGCAGCACTGCTGTGCGGACTACACTGTCACCCCTGAGGGGGAGGCACTGGTGCTGCCCGGAATCGGCGGCATTGTCTACAACGCCAAGATCGGCGATCCTGCTTTCGGCTGGGCTGGAGACCACATTGAGCCTGGTGTCTCAGTATACAACCCCGACAAGCGGGATAGCGACTCCATGAACATCCTCGCCTGCATCGGTAACACAGCGATTGTCATGGACGGCGATGCCAAGGGCGCCAAAGGCTATGTGACCGGCAAGCACGGCGGCGCAGAGGATGTGATGGTCTATTTTGACGAGGAGACCTTGGATAAGCTGTGCATCGGCGACAAGATCCTTATCCGCGCCTGCGGTCAGGGACTGCGCTTAGTGGACTACTACGATGATATCAAGGTCCAGTGCATCGACCCGGAGCTCTTTGAGAAGCTGGGGATTGAGGAAAATGGGGACGGTTCCCTCACCGTGCCTGTGGTGGCTAAGGTGCCCCCCTATCTGCTGGGCTCCGGTATGGGGGCACGGAATGCTTACCGAGGCGATTATGATATCATGACCGCCGATAAGGACGTGATCAAGGAATTTGGTTTGGACAAGCTGCGCTTCGGCGACGTGGTGCTGCTGGAGGATGCGGACAACCTCTATGGCCGCGGCTATAAAAAGGGTGCCACTTCCATTGGCATTATTATCCACAGCGACTGCGTCCTCGCTGGCCACGGGCCTGGTGTGACCACGGTTCTGGCCTGCCAGAAGTCCCTTCTGAAGGCCAAGATCTGCCCGGATGCCAACATCGCCAACTACTTAGGCGTGAAATAACATCTGTAGAGCAGAGGCGGATGGCCGGGCGGCCTTCCGCCTCCGCTTTCGCTTGGAAAGGAGCTGTACCCCTATGAACCAGCAAAAGCTGTCCGAGCTGCGGGAGATGCTCTCCAAACAGGGAGTCGATGCCCTTGTCTCTGTGAAACCGGATAACCTGTTCTACCTCAGCGGCTTCGAGTGCTCCCAAGGCTATGGTATCATCACCAAGGATCGACAGATCATCGCGGCGGACGCCCGCTACGACGAGTGGGCCCGGACCTGCCTCCCCGGCTGGGAGGTCATCTGCATTGACCAAAAGCACACCGTCTACGACGTGCTGCGGGATCTGCGCGCCGCGGTGGTGGGTATCGAAGAGAGCTATATCAGCCTGCACAGCTACCGTGACTTTACCCAGAACCTGCCGCAGGTGGCGTTTTGTGACATCTCCCCCCTCATTGCGGCGCTCCGGGCGGTAAAGACCGAGGAGGAGCTCTCCTACCTGCGCATGGCCGGACGCATTACCGACAAGGTCTTCTCCTACTTTATCGACTACGTGCGTCCAGGAATGCGGGAGTGCGACGTAGCCGACGAACTGCGCTCGGTCATGAAGAAGTTTGGCGCCTCTCACGACCTGTTTATGACGCTGATCTCCGGAAACAAGACCTCCATGCCTCATGGTTCTACCAATGAGAAGGTGATCGAAAAGGGGGAGCTGGTGACGTTAGACATGGGCAGCGTGTATCACAACTACGGCAGCGACATGACTCGGACGGTGGTCATGGGCAAGGCCAGCGATAAGCAGAGGGAGATCTATAATATTGTTCTGCAGGCCCATCTGTTGGCTGCCGAGAAGACCAAAGAGGGCATGACCGGCCAGCAGGCGGACTCCTTCGCCCGCAACTACATCGCCGCTCGCGGCTACGGGGATGCCTTTTTGCACCAGCTGGGCCACGGTGTGGGACTGAATTTGTCCGACGGTCCACGGCTGGGCTATGTGAAGGAGGGCGAAAACATCCTTCGCCGCAACATGGTATTCACCATTGAGCCGGGCATTTATCTGCCGGGCTTCGGCGGCGTCCGGATTGAGGACACCTATACCATGACGGAAGAGGGGTGCAAGTCTCTCATGTCCGCCACCAAGGAGCTGCTGGAGATTGAGTGAGCACAGATTTTCTTCCTGTTGTCTCTAAGGTAAGGCACCGGCCTTTTTATCGAAGATTTTTACTCTATATCGGCTGACGCAGTAAAAACTGCCACCCATTAAGCGCGGTGAGATAAGAAAACAAGCAGAAACCCTTAAATCATCGCGTTTATGGACAGCGGGCAAACAGGTTACAAGTGAATAACCAAGCAAAAGGGACGTTATCGAGAGATAGC
>CAJFUI010000096.1 GCA_904420145.1 uncultured Oscillospiraceae bacterium | reverse complement strand
CTCCGTATTCTCCACCCCGAAAGGTTTCCTTTGGCCAAAGCCCCTCTCAGCATGTTATGCTGAGAGGGGCTTTTCTTATTCTTCATTCATTTCCTATTGATAGGACGCTGTATTGGACTGCTGGCTGCCAAGCTCTTACAGCCACTTTCGTCAGCACCGCACCCGGAGGGCTCTTCCCTCTGCAGGACGCCTATACCATCCGGTCGTTATGCAGGCCAAAGCTCACGGCGATGGCGGCATCGATCCGCTCCATAATTTCCGGGTCCACCCGCCCCATCTTCTCCCGAAGGCGGCGCTTGTCAAGGGTCCGGATCTGCTCCAGGAGCACCACGGAATCTCTGGTCAGGCCGTTGTTCTGGGCGGCCAGCTCAATATGGGTGGGCAGGCGGGCCTTCCCCGTCTGGGATGTGATCGCCGCCGCTATCACGGTGGGGCTGTAGCGGTTGCCGGTATCGTTTTGTATAATCAGAACAGGACGCACGCCGCCCTGCTCGCTGCCAACCACCGGGCTGAGATCGGCATAATAGATATCGCCGCGTTTGACGCTTGTATCCACTGTAATTCACGCTCCGCCGGAAGAAAGTGTCACCGGAGGTGACCACTATCATTCTCCCACGCAACCACGGAATTTATACACAGCCACAGAAGAGAAAATCCGCCGCCGTGTCCTATCGCCCCGCATCATTCTATGCCCATGGCGGCGCCCTTGTGCCCCTGCGAAAGCGCTACAGATACATCCGCAGCTCCGTCCCCACCGCCTTGCCGTCCTTGAGAAACACCCGGGGCACCCGCTTGTTCACCGCGCAGGTGAGCTCATAGGGGATGGTCCCCGCTATATCCGCCAGCTTGTCCGCCCGGTTGTGGATGCCAAAGATCTCCACCTCGCTGCCCACCTGCACCTCCGGCCTGTCCGTCAGATCCACCATGCACATATCCATGCAGATCCGCCCCAGCTGGGGCGCTATCCCGTCTCCGGCATAGAAGGCGCAGCGGTTGGAGAGGCAGCGGAGGAGGCCGTCGGCATAGCCGATGGGCAGCACGCCCAAGCGGGTGGGCGCCTTGGTGCGGTAGGTGCGGCCGTAGCTGACAGAGGTGCCGGCGGGCAGCGTCTTAATGGTGCTCACCGCTGTCTTCAGCCGCATCACCGGCCGCAGCCCCAGCCGCTCTGCCCCCTGGCCGCAGCCGTAGAGCAAAATTCCCGGGCGCACCATATCCAGCGCCATCTCCGGGTAGTTGGCCACCGCGCCGCTGTTGGCGCAGTGGCGCAGGGCAAAGGAAATCCCCCGAGCCTCCAGGGCCGAGACAAAGCGGCAGAAGAGATCGTACTGCTCCCGGGTAAAGGCCTCGCTCTCCGCATCCGTCTCGTCGGATACGGCGAAGTGGGTGAAGATCCCCTCCACATGGAGATTTGGCAGGGCGCAGGAGCGCACCGCCGCGGCCACCCCCTCCTCAAACTGCTCAGCGGCACAGAGAAAGCCCAGCCGGGACATGCCGGTGTCCACCTTCAGGTGGACCTGCAGCGTTCCGCCGCAGGCGGCGGCCGCCTGGCTGTAGGCCGCGGCCTTGGCCTCACAGCTCACCGTCTGGGTGATCCGGTGGGCTATCAGCAGCGGCACATACTCCTCCGGCGTGTGTCCAAAGATCAAGATCGGCGCGGTGATGCCCCCTTTTCGCAGCTCCCGGGCCTCGTCCAAATTGGCCACCGCCAGGTAGGCGGCCCCCAGCTTCTCCAAAGTCCGCCCCACCCACAGGGCCCCGTGGCCGTAGGCGTCCGCCTTCACCACCCCCAGCATCTTCGTGCCCGCCCGGCGGCGCAGGGTCTCATAGTTGTGGCTTAGGGCGTCAAGATCAATCTCCGCCCAGGTCCGCTTCAGCATCTGTTCCATCCTTCGGCTCCTCTTTCGTAGATTGTTCTGTTCCATCCGTTTCCGCGGTAAAGCTGCGGAAGGTCACGGCGTAGACCACCTCGCCCTCCACCGCGATCTCCCCCCGCACAGGGTTCTCCTCCCCGTCAAACCAGACGGTGTACAGCGTCTTCTCCCCGTCCTCCTCCGTCACCTCAAAGCAGGCCCGCAGGCACTTGTCCTCCCCCACGTCCTCCTCGCAGTACTCGAGGAGGTATCCCTCCCCGATGGTCTGGAGCATGCTGGGCACCGCCCAGAAGGGGGAGAGGCGGGTGCCGGAGTAAATTCCAGCGTCCAAAAGAACGTCGTCATAGGCCAGTGTCAACGTCTCGGCGTCAAAGACGGCGGAGACCCCCGCCAGCTCCGCCGGCTCCGTCACGGTAACTGTGGCGCTCTCCGGGGTGTAGGCGCAGGAGAGGCCGTAGGTGCGCACCTCCCCGCCGTAGTGACAGATCAGCTCCGCCTCCGCCGACGCGGCGGTCATGGCGCGGTAGCGCTCCTGCACATCCCGGCTCTCCGCCTCCTCGCTTTTTCCTCCGCACCCGACAAGCAGCAGGCAGAGGGCTATCATTGGTGCAAAAAGCAGCGCTTTTCGCACAACGCTTTCTCCTTTCAGTCAACAAGTTCCCGGATGCTCCGGGGAATGGACTCCACCAAGTCCATGGGGGTCAGGCCGTAATTTGTCAGGTCTTTGGCCAGCAGGTCCCCTGTCCGCCCGTGAAGATATACCCCCAGGGAGGCCGCGTCAAAGCCGTCCAGCCCCTGTCCCATCAGGGAGAGGATTATTCCGGCCAGCACATCCCCGCTGCCCCCCTTGGCCAAGGCATTGGACCCAGTGGTGTTGCGGCGGAGCCGCCCGTCCGGGTGGGCCACCAGGGTACCCGGCCCCTTCAGCACCACCACGCACCCCAGCTTCTCCGCCAGCCGCAGCGCCCCCTGCTCCCGGCCTAAGGACAGATCCCCGCCCAGCCGGGTGAATTCCACCTCGTGGGGCGTGAGGATGGTGGGAGCCGTCCGGCGTTTCAGACTATCTATATGCGCCGCCGCGGCATTTATGCCGTCGGCGTCCAGCACCACGGGCACAGGGAGCTCCTGCAAAAGGGCCAGGGCCCTCTCCCGCAGGCTGCGGTCCTCTCCCAGTCCCGGCCCGATGAGCGCCGCGTCCCAGCCCTCCGCCTTTTTCTGCAGGAGATCGCAGTCCTCCGGCAGGGGGAAGGCCATAGCCGCGGCGCAGCGGACGGCCACAATGGGGTAGACCTCCGCCGGCGTCCCTACAAATACCAGTCCGCTGCCGGTGCGGACGGCGGCCTCGGCGGCGTACACCGGTGCCCCGGTGTAGCCTGTGCTGCCTCCGATGACGCCCACCTTTCCGAAGGTCCCCTTGTGTCCCGCCGCATCCCGCGGCGGCAGCAGCGCCGCCGCCAAGGCGTGTCCGATCTCCTCCATTTTGCGCCTCCCTCTCTTTTTGCTCCATCCTACTACTTTTTCCCCCTTCTGTAAATAGCGCACCCTGTCCCCTTTTGGGCGGAAAGTGCTGTGGGCAGCAAACTTTTCTGAAATCTTCCGAGGGAAGCAAAAAAATAGGGCGGCGCCCCCTTGCATTTCGGCAAAAAATGTGATATAAGAGGAATTTAGTGAAATGCGTGGAACGGGAAAATAGGGAGTTTGCTTCCCCCAGAGAGGGCGGGCCGCCGGCTGCAAGCCTGCCCGGGAGGTGTCCCTTG
>CAJFUI010000095.1 GCA_904420145.1 uncultured Oscillospiraceae bacterium | reverse complement strand
GGCCTCCCGGACGTTCTTGTCGTCGGTGTCCATGGCGGCCTTGGCCTCGTCCATGAAGTTGGCCACGATGTCGTCGAAGAGCTCCTGATTGAAGTCGGCGTGGGGGTAATCGAACTTGGGCTTGCCGATCTCGGCCACCATCTGGTTGATGAGGGCCACCTGCTTCTGGTTCTCCGCGTGGGCGGTCTGGATGGCCTCAAACATGACGTCGTTGGGCACCTCGTTGGCACCGGCCTCGATCATGACAACCTTATTGGCGGTGGAGACCACGGTGACATCCATGTCGGAGACCTTGTTCTGCTCCTCATTGGGGTTGACCACCAGCTTGCCGTCCACAAGGCCCATCTTCACCGCGCCCACAGGGCCGTTCCATGGGATGTCGGAGATGGCGAGGGCAGCGGAGGTGCCGATGAGGGCGGCGATCTCGGGGCTGCAGTCCCGGTCCACGCTCATGACCGTGGCCATGATGGCCACATCGTTGCGGAAGTCGCCGGGGAACAGGGGGCGGATGGGCCGGTCGATGACCCGGCTGGTAAGGATGCCCTTCTCCCCAGGGCGGCCCTCCCGGCGCATGAAGGAGCCGGGGATGCGCCCCACAGAGTACATCTTCTCCTCAAAGTCCACGCTCAGAGGGAAGAAGTCAATGCCATCCCGGGGCCGGGGAGCGGCGGTAGCGGTGACCAGGACCCGGGTGTCGCCGTAGCCCACCATCACGGCGGCGTTGGCCAGCTCGGCTAATTTGCCCACCTCCAGGGTCAGGGGGCGGCCGGCTAAGTCCATGGTGTACTTGCGGTAGTTGGGGAAGGTCTTCTTTTTGATAATCGTTGACATGTCGTACTCCTTTTCTGTTGTCATCTTTTGGGAGCCCGACCATTTTAGCGCTTGACTTCAACGCCGGCGCCTCCGGCGGCAAAGTCAACCGTTAAAATGGCAGGAGCGCTCCCTATGGTACGGATGCGGGACAGGCGGGGACGGCGGCGCCCCGCCCTGCAAAAATGCCCCGACGGGGCTCTTTTCCCACCTAAAACAGATAGGAAAAGGCACGGGGGATCCAAAAAATCCCCCGTGCATAGGCGCGATTACTTACGGATGCCCAGCTTGGCAATCAGGGCGCGGTAGCGCTCGATATCCTTCTTGGCCAGATAGTCCAGCAGGCTGCGGCGCTTACCAATCATCTTGTACAGGCCGCGGCGGCTGTGATTATCGTGGGTATGCACCTTCAGGTGCTCGGTGAGCTGGTTGATCCGCTCGGTGAGAATGGCCACCTGGACCTCGGGAGAACCGGTGTCAGTGGCGTGGGTGCGGTTGGCCTCGATGATCGAGGTCTTCTGTTCCTTCAGCATCATGTTTGTGTGTCCACCTTTCTTTTCAATACTCCGCAGGCCGCGTCCGGGGCAGGTGTCGCCGCCGGCGAGGCGAGGGAAAATGGGCGACGCTGTCGCGTACTTGAAAACTATACCATACTTATAATATGTTGTAAAGGGGTAATTTTCATACAGTTGGCAACAAATTTTATAAAATCCCCTCTCTGGCCCCTGGTGAGAGTCTCGCCGGCGGCAACAGGCATCTCACCGCTCATCCAGCACTGCCTGGGCTGCCTCATAGTCACCGCAGACACAGAGGATCACTGTCCGCCCTTCCCGAGTTAAAATAGCGTGCCGGAGCTTCTCCGCCTCGGCAGGGAGATAGGTGGAAAAGCTGTCAAGGCGGTAGGACACATGATCTGCCAGCAGCTCCTCCAGGTTCCCGGCGGCATCTTCATCCGCCGCGATCAGCACCAGCACCTCATCTGCGGTGGCGCCGCCGCTGACGGAGGCAAAGAAATCCTCCACGGTCCCCATATCCATACGGTAAACCGCCTCCATCATATCCGCATCCAGCTCTACCATGCTCTCCGGAAAGCCGCCGGCCGCCAAAAGGTCGCTGCCCAGCTGAACGGGATCCGGCTCAGCTGTGTCAGCGGAACAGCCTACGAGCAGCAGGCAGAGCAAAAGACAGGCAGTCCATCGTTTCAAGGCACGGATACCTCCCTTAGATAATCCAGCCACTTCTGATAGTAATCACGGGTGAGGTGAACGCCGTCCACAGAGGCCTCCTCCGGCAGGTTCCCCTCTCCGTCGTCAAATAGGAGGGCGGTATCGATCAGCGTGGCGCCGGCCTCCTCCGCCGCCTGGCGGACCCGCTCATTGAAGCGGCGCACGTTGTCGTTGTTGTAGACTGCGTCGCTCTCCGACTTCTCCTTGGTCACAGGGAAAATGGTCTGCACATAGAGGGTGGCATCTGGCTGCAGTGCGGCAATCTCCTGCAGCAGCTCCACATAGTCCTCCTCAAAAACGGAGTCGTACACCCACCCCAGCTCATTGACGCCAAACATCAAGTAGATCCGGCGGTACTGCTTTCCGGAGAGGGCGTCCAGCACCGTCCCTTTGCTGCCGTCCGGCAACAGGATTTGATCCTCCGTGGCGGCCTCATTAACCATCAGCCCTACGCTGGTAAAGAAGTCCGCCTCGCTCAGGGAGGTGTTCAGCTGCAGCCCCTCTGTGCGGGAATCCCCAATAAAAGCTGCATCGCTAAAGTCCTCGGCATAGGGAATTTTTTCCTCGTTGTCCTCATTTTCCTTATCCGCGGCACCAGTATCGGCAGGGGGAACATCCGTCTCTATTGTGGTGGTATCTTCCTCTGTCTCATCACCGCTTCCCAGAGGCAGTTCTTCACCAATAGTCGTTTGATCATCCAAATTTCCTCCGCTGTTGACGGATTGGGCAGATTGACAGCCCGTCAGAAGCAGGCACAGGCACAACAGCAACAGAGCGAGAAAACGGGACATGGATACATTCCTCCAAAGCAAAGATAGATAAGCGGCAAAAGCTGAGTTTTTTGCTCTTCCATAGTATACCACGGGCTGTTTTCCCCGTCGACAACAATTCATTACAAAAAAGTGTCAATTTGGTTAACACAAAATGAGCGACTGGTACCAAAGAGTTGGAATTAAATTTCTTGTATTATTTCTAATGGCTTATAGCCGTTTTTGTTCCGTTCTCATTACTCTTTAGCGTTTTTTG
>CAJFUI010000094.1 GCA_904420145.1 uncultured Oscillospiraceae bacterium | reverse complement strand
TGCCACAGTATTTGCCGCCGTTTTCGTTGATTTTGCCGTTGTCGTCGATAACGCGGATGGTGTCTAAGTTGTGCCGCAGGCCCACCTCAAAGTCATTGGGGTCGTGGGCGGGGGTCATCTTCACGCAGCCGGTGCCGAAGTCCATCTCCACATAGTCGTCGGCCACAATGGGGATCTCCCGGTCCATCAGGGGCAGGATGCAGGTCTTGCCGATGAGGTGCTGGTAGCGCTCGTCGCTGGGGTTGACCGCCACGCCGGTGTCGCCCATCATGGTCTCCGGCCTGGTGGTGGCCACCACCAGGTACCCCGAGCCGTCGGCAAGGGGGTAGCGCATGTGCCACAGGTGGCCGGGCTTGTCCTGATACTCCACTTCCGCATCGCTGAGAGCGGTGATGCAGTGGGGGCACCAGTTGATGATCCGGCTGCCCTTGTAGATGAGACCCTTCTCATAGAGGCTGCAGAAGGTC
Source organism: uncultured Oscillospiraceae bacterium (assembly GCA_904420145.1). GTDB lineage: Bacteria > Bacillota > Clostridia > Oscillospirales > Oscillospiraceae > CAJFPI01. The sequence goes on along the minus strand of CAJFUI010000094.1, from coordinate 12,830 downwards.
TCCCGCACCGCCTTGGAGCACCCCTCATCCATGGTGAAGCGCGCCCGGTCCCAGTCGCAGGAGGCGCCAAGCTTCATCTGCTGTTCCACGATGCGGTTGCCGTACTTCTCCTTCCAAGCCCACACCCGCTCCAGGAACTTCTCCCGGCCCAGATCGTGACGGGTGAGCCCCTCGTTTTTCCGCAGCTCCTCCTCCACCTTGATCTGGGTGGCAATGCCGGCGTGGTCGGTGCCCGGCATCCATAGGGCCTCATAGCCCTGCATCCGCTTGAAGCGGGTCAGGATATCCTGAAGAGTGGCGTCCATAGCGTGGCCCATGTGGAGCTGCCCGGTGACATTGGGGGGCGGCATGACAATGGAAAAGGGCTTTTTATGGGGGTTGGGCTCCGCATGGAAGCACTTGGCGTCCAGCCAAGCCTGATAAATCTTGCTCTCCACCTCACGGGGCTCGTAGACCTTGGGCAGTTCTTTTCTCATGATACTCTCCTTTTTGACCGCGCCTTACGCGGCCTCATTTTGTTTCAATCGGTTCAATCGCTGGGCACAAAACCGGCAGCGGCTCCTTCCTGCAGCGGATTTCTGCATGGCCAAAGGGCATTTCTCTCCCCATCAAGAATGGGGATGCCGCTCTGAAAGGCTCAGCTCTGGGGCTGGGCGGAGAAGCCGAGGCTGGAGCGGTTAAGCTCGTCCAGCAGGTCCTGTATGGCGGGGAAATGGATATCGTACAGCTTGATTTTTGCCTTGCAGTACCCCTGCAGGAAGCTGCGGAACTCGTCAACTGTCCCGTAGGTGATGGCGTCCTTGCGCACCACCGTGGTGGTGCGGTTTTTATTTCGCCGCCACCGCCGTCCGCTGCGCTCCTCAAAGGTGATGAAGAACAGCTCCTCCGACTCCACCACATAGAGTTTGTTTAAGGGGAAGGACAGCAGCTTGCGCTGCTGGTCGGGATCCCATACGGAGAATTCGGCGTCGCTGAAAAAAACGCGGACCCGGCTCTCCGGTGGGCGGGGAACCTTCCCCTGCTGCTTGGCAAAGCGGATGCAGGCCCTCAGCTGACGCTGGAGGCCCTTGATGCTGAGATTATAGAGGTCCCAAAGGGAGGAGGCGACGATCAGCAGGGCGATCATCGTCAGAAGCTGGATCCGCAGCAGACAAAGGGCCAGAGCGATGACAATGATCGCGATCCGGCCATAGAGCCAGGCGCCCCGGTTGCCCCGGCGCAGGGCAAAGAGCATAACAGGCATCAGATTGCCGTCGATGGTGGCCTGTCCCAGTGTAGTGTCGAACTGATAACGGACTTCCGACGACTCCTGGGCCGGCTGGTTGGTCTGTGTGTTTTTTTCCATAGTCGTTTCCCTTCACATGATAGAATCCCGTGATCCAAGCCCTTTTCCGCGGTAAGGGTCGGACAGAGGAGAAATACAACAAAAATACCCTGTTTTGCCTTTGGCAAAACAGGGCGAAGCAGCAGTCCGCGGTACCACCTGCATTCGGGAAAAACTCCCGCACTTTACATTCCCGGTAACGGGGGAAACCGCCGGCGTCTACTGGGCAAAAGCCGTTGGGGCCGGAGCTCGGGAGGGACTTCTCCAGCGCCTCACGGGACCTTACACCACCCAGTCCCTCTCTTCGCATCGGCAGCTTGGATACTACATCTCCGTCAAAGCAGCGATTAAAAAAATTATACCGATTCCTGATGCTTTTGTCAAGAGGCGGCGGAGGCGCCTTTTGGGAGGCTCCTCAAAGAAAAAACACTTCCCAGGAGGATTGAAATGGAGGAAGAAGTCCGGTATAATAATTCTATAAAGCCCAGAACTTGTGCTGGAGAGCGCTACAGGCGGCAGCAGTATGATGCGGCTGGAGAAGACTTTGGCCGCGCTGGCCGGCTCTGCGTCGGAGAATCGGGAGGTGTCAGGGAAGTATGACTCGCGGGGACTTTCAGCGGTTTTGCGGACTGAAGATCGACTTTGCAGCTATCGGCCTGATGGAGCCCGGTGTCCCGCAGGAGCCCTATTTTTGTGATCCGGTGGACAGGGAGCAGGTAGGGCGCACCGGCTGCGACGGGGTCCACTTCCTCCTTCTGCCGGGAGATGAGAGGGTGTTCTGTGTGGATCCTGCCATGGGGGAGCCGGGGATCTATGTGCTGCCGGTGGCGGAGGATTTTCGCCAGTTTCTCTCCTTCGTCCTGTTCTGTGCCGGCGCCGATCCGATTTCCCAGATCTGGTGGCTCTCCCGGCCCCGGTTCGAGAAGCTGGTGGAGGATGGGCGGCAGGAGCATTATTTGGAGCGGGATCATGCCCTTGCCGCTGTGAAGGCGGCCTTCGGCATAGAACCTGCCGATCCCTATGAGACGGTCAAGGCGCTCCAAGCTGGCTTTGACCCTAAAATGTTGGCTTTTTCAGCGGAATACTATGAGGTGCTGGGGCTGGACCCACCGGCCGGCACCCGTAAATAAAAAGGAGGTATCAGAAATGTCGGACTGCCTGTTCTGTAAGATCATCGCCGGGGAAATTCCCAGCAGCAAGGTGTACGAGGATGAGCTTTGTTATGCCTTCTATGATATCGACCCCCAAGCGCCAACCCACTTTTTGGTGGTGCCCAAGGCCCATATCCCCTCTGTATCCGCCGTGACGGAGGAGAACGCCTATGTGGTGGGCCATATCTTTGCCGTCATCGCCCGTCTAACGGGGGAGTTGGGGCTGGAGAGCTACCGGGTGGTATCCAATATCGGCGCCCAGGCGGGGCAGAGCGTGTTCCACCTGCACTTCCACGTGCTCTCCGGCCGGGATATGACCTGGCCTCCGGGCTGAGGCCGATTCGATCGGAGCGGCCACCCCGGCGGCGCAGCCGCCGGGGGCTACGCTGCAAACATGCACCGGCATGTTTGCTTTACGCTGCGGTGACCTGGCCGCCAGGCTGAGGCGCCCGTAAGCGCGTACGAGCGTTTTGCAAAGCAAAACTGTGGAGCGTACAGGCAAAGCCTGTACGCTCCAAGTCAAAACAACCCCCTCCGCCCTTCGGGCCGGAGGGGAGAGCGCAGGCGGGGCAGAGGGTGTTTCACCTGCACTTTATGGACAGACATAAAAAGAAGGGCTCCCGCTTGAAAGACGGGAGCCCTTTGCTTGTTATCGCTTGATCACCGCTTTGGAAAATATCTCTGCTGCCGGGGAAAGGGAAGCCGATCCAGTGGGCAGAGGGACACCGCAGGGGAGACTTCTATTTCGTCCTGGCCTCCCGGTAGAGGCGTTCGGCCACGGTGACGTTCAGCCGCTCCATCTCCAAAAGCCGCTCCACCGCTCCGGCGTCCCTGGTGGACTTGGCCGCCTGATCCACCAGAGCACAGAGCTTCTCCGCATCCAGCGCCTCCCAGTCCACAAACAGCTCCTGGCCGATATAGCGCAGAAAGGCGCTGACCTTTGGGTCGTAGACCAATCCCACCAAGGGGACGCCCTTCCCGGCAGCAAAGATCAGGGCGTGGAGGCGCATAGACACCACCACCCGCATCCGGGAGAGCAGACCGATGATCACCGCGGGCTCCCCAGGCTCTGTGATCAGATGACAGGGCACGTCGATCCCCTCCGCGGCTTTGCGGAGAATGGCGGGATCGTGGAGCTTTTCCACCGCCAAGAACACCGGCGTCAAGCCGTGCTCCCGGTAGGCGTGAACAGCTGCGGCCCGGATGGCGTCTAATTTGTCCTCGATACCGGGCCATTTGCGCAGGGCGAAACAGATGTAGTTCCCCTCTGGCGGAACGCCGTGGGAGAGCATGGCGCTGTCCACCACCTCCGCCGGCGCGCCGCTTAGGGTCAAGGCGGGATCCGCGGAGAGATCGGCCTCCGGCTGGTCCACCCCCATATTCCGCAGCTCCCGCAGGGAGTCCGGCTCCCGGAGGGTGATGGCGTCCACATAGCGGTTCATGCACTTTGCCGCCAAGCGCTGGTGGTTCTCCCGGATCACCGGGCCGATGCCGCAGCCGTACATCATCACCATATTCTTCTTTTTCTTGGCCACCCGGATGTTATAGAGGTAGTACCACAGGGAGCGGCGGCTGGTGACATCCTGAATCAGGCTGCCGCCGCCGCTGATGTACAGCCGAGTGTGGCGCATCCGCTGCCGCCATTTGGGAATGTTGAAGGTGTGGATAGCGTCCACCCGGTAGGTGATTCTGGTGCGGTCCGGACGCCGGGAGAGGACCGTAATGGGCATATAGGGGTCGATCTCCTGCATCTCCTGGATGATGGCGCTGAGGATGGCATCGTCTCCGGCGTTTTCCTTGCCGTAGGCACCGCAGATCAAAACCCCGTCCCGCTTTGTCCTCGGCCGGGCATGGCGGCGGATAATATCCTCGTAGATGGACAGCTGTGTCTCCACTGTCTTCTCAATGGAGAACTTTTCCGCCGCCTTCTGCCGCAGCTTTTCCCCCATAGTGCGGCGCAGGGCCTCATCTCCAGCCAGCCGGGAGAGATATCGTCCCAACGACTGAGCGTCGCCTGCTGTAAAGAGAAAACCATTGACAGCGTGGTCGATCAGATAGGGGACGCCGCCCACATTGCTGCTGACGGTGGGCAGGGCGTAGCGGGCCCCCTCGGTGAGGGCGTAGGGGAAGGTCTCGCTGACGGAGGTCAGGGTGTTGATATCCAGCGCCTGATAAAAGTCATCCATTCCTTCGCTGATCCACCCGGCAAAACAGATTTTCTCCGGGACATGGAGCTCCTCTGACAGCTGCTGGAGCATCTCCCGCTCTGGTCCGTCGCCGGCGATCACCAGGCGCAGCTTGGGGTGCTCCTGGGCTGCGGCGGCAAAGCCACGGATCAGCGTGGAGATGTCCTTCACCGGGTTGAGACGGGCGGCGATCCCCACAACAATGGAGTCCTCCTCCACATGGGCACCGAGGCTACGGAGATAGGCTGTACGATCAAGAAGGGTCCGCCGGGCGTCAAAGCTGAGGCCGTTGTAGATGGTGTAGAGCCGCTGGGGGGGGAAGCGCCGGGAGATCAGCAGGTCCACCATGGCGTCGCTGACGCCGATGTAGTAGTCCAAATGGCGCAGGGCTACGGCGTTGATGTTGCCGTAGGTCAGCTTCCCAAGGGGGCGGCCCATGTAGTCCAGCTTGTAATCGCTGTGGACCGTGGTGACCACCGGTGCGCCGGTGCCTCGGCGCAGCAGGGCGCCCATCATGTTGGCCCGGGCACCATGGCAGTGGATTACATCGTAGGCGCCGTCCCGGATATATGTCTTCAGAGCTTGGTAGGTCTTTTTCAAGTTGTGACCGTCAAAAATCTCCGTGGGAATCCCCATCTCTCGGGCCTCATCGGCAAACTCCCCGTCGCGAAAACAGACGAGCTGGGCGGTAATCGTCTCGTTGAGCCGCTGGAGCAGGGAGAGCACATGGGTCTTGGCACCGCCGGTGTCTCCGCCGCTGATTAAATGAATAACTTTCATGAAATGGCCTCTCTTTTGTTACCTTTTGATGGGGCGCAGCCTGTTCCCGGTATGTCCTGCGCCCTGGGGAGGCATCCTGCGCCGGAGGGCGCGAAACAGCCTCAGCCGAATTTGGAAAATTGAAAATTGCCTCTTGTGAAGCAGAAAAAAATCATATATAATATTTACTCGTGAGTGTCTCACCCCTTGGAGTGGGACATGCCCCGTGAATTCATATTATAGCCCCGCTGGGGCTGACAGGTCAAGCGGAGGAAGCGAAAATGTCCGAGAAAAAGTGGAAAATTAACATTATTGACATCATTGCTGTTGTTTTGATTTTGGCCGTGGCGGTCTTTTTAGGCGTGAAGCTGCTGGGCAGCGATGAGGGCGGCAGCGAGATGGTCAACATCCGCTATACGGTGCTGTGTGAGCAGCGCCCCACGGAGACCTATGAGGCCGTGCAGCAGTATATCCCCGGTACGCTGATGGCGTCGGGTACCCTCTACAATGCCCAGATTGTGGCGGTGGAGGCCAGCCCCACCATGGTCCTCAGCGGCGACGGTACTTGGGTGGAGGATCCCGACCACGTGGATCTTACCTTCACTGTGGAGGGACAGGTGGAGAAGGGCTCTGTGCTGGTGGCCTCTGTGGGAACCCAGGAGATCCGTATCGGCAAGGAGATCATCCTGAAAACAGAGTATATTGAATTTGAAAAGGCCATCGTCACCGACGTCTCTTATAGTTGATTGCAGGCAAAAAACCAAGGCCCGCTTCACAGCTGTGAAGCGGGCCCTGATTTTTCTTTCCGGGAAACATTTTCAGCGGGGGAGAGGACGACGCCCATCCATGGGGCGCAGGCGCCCGGCAAAGTCTCCTTTGCCGTACAGGGGAGGTGATTGCGCTCCTTACGCCTTTACAGCCGCCTCCTGCCGTTCCAGCATCTTGGGGTTGCTGAGATAGCGGCGCAGAGTCTTATTGAAAGCAGCGTAATCGTGGCCGGTGCAGATACGCTCATCCATCACCACGCTGATAGGCATCAGCCGGTCCTCCAGCACCCCGGTGAGATAGTTGGGGATAGACTTGCCCATACTGAGAAAGAGGCTGGTGGTGCCGAACTCATAGATGTGGTGGTAGATATTGGTGGTGTTGATGGAAGCGAGATTGGTGATAAACATGCTGGTATGGAAGGGACTGAGGTCGATGATCGCCCGGGGCAGCAGGCCGAAGTGGTCCAGCAGACGCGCCATTCCCATGACAAGCTTGGGCAGAAAAGGGATGGAAAACATAAAGGCGGCGAACTTATCTGTGTTGTTCTGGTTGACCGGCTGGCTGTTTTTGGCGATCAGGTCGTTAATTTTCTCATTGATGGTGAAAATGTTATCCTCAGGATCAAAGAATACTTTAATAGTGGTCTGGATCCCCTTGCCGTTCATATCGGTTTTCAGCATCACAAAGCTGACACAGAAGTGGTTGCGCTGGTAGATCTTGCTGTTGACCACGAATCGGTTGACATAGGGATGCTTCAGGGCCGCCAAATAGTAAGCGGCAATCACCACCGCCATGCGGCTGATGCGGATCCCCCGCTCCCGGCGTACCGTCCGGATATAGTCCCGGATAACCTCCTCATCCACGTACTCTGTCACATAGTTTTGGGCATCCACCCGCTTTGGCATAATATAGGGAATGGCCCGCTCGATGGCGGACAGGCCGGTTTTCACCTTTTTCCCGTCTGCTCGCATGGGTGATTCCTCCTTCCTTTCGGCTCTCCTCGGAAAAGGAACGCCATTTTGAGACAAAAGCTCTTCTGTGACAGTATATCGTATTCTTTGAAGGAATGCAAATTTTTTGTTAAGGGGAGGAAAAGCAACTTTCCCCAAAAGGAGAGAAAAATACAGCGAAACCTGTTTGTTTGGGAGTTGATTCTTCCAATAATTGTGATATACTGTGAAGGTAAAACTTGCAGCGCTCTGCCAAAGTATGGGTTTTGCTGTGCCGAAGCACGGCAAAACGGCTGTGTTCCTTCACGGTGTCATGTCCCGTTATTTTGGCGTGCGGACTGTGAATGGTCCGCATATTTATGCACCGAAGATTCTGCCTGTTATCGCGGCGCGTTCATGGCGCGGGAAGCTTTATCAATTATCAAAGGAATATAGGAGGAATACCCATGAAGTACGATCGTATCTACAACTTTTCCGCCGGTCCGGCCATGATGCCCGAGAGCGTGCTGGAGGAGATCCGCGACGAGATGATGAACTACCGCGGCTCCGGCATGTGCGTCATGGAGATGAGCCACCGCTCCAAGGTGTTTGAGGAGATTCTCCACGAGGCCGAGGCCGACCTCCGCGATCTGATGGGTATCCCCGACAACTACAAGGTCCTGTTTGTCCAGGGCGGCGGCACGCTGCAGTTCGCCATGGTGCCTATGAACCTGATGAAGAACGGTGTGGCCTGCTATGTGGAGACCGGCGCCTGGTCCAAAAAGGCCATCGCTGAGGCCAAGAAGTACGGCGACGTCCATGTGGTGGCCTCCAGCAAGGACCGCAACTATACCTATATCCCCGACTGCAGCGATCTGGATATCCCCGACAACACCGACTACGTCTATATCTGTGAGAATGAGACCATCCACGGTGTCACTTGGCAGACCCTGCCCAACACCAAGGGCCATGTCTTAGTCAGCGACCAGAGCTCTATGTTCCTCTCCCAGCCCTGCGACGTCAGCAAGTACGGCCTGATCTGGGGCGGCGTGCAGAAGAACGTGGGTCCCGCCGGCATGGCGGTGGTCATCATCCGGGAGGACCTGCTGCGGGACGATCTGCCCTCCTATGTGCCCATCTATATGAACTACAAGACCCACGCCGACAGCGACTCCCTGTACAACACCCCCAACTGCTGGGCCATCTACTGCTGCGGCAAGGTGTTCCAATACCTCAAGCGCATCGGCGGACTGGAGGCCATGCACCAGCGGAACATCGAGAAGGCTAAGGTGCTCTACGATTTCCTCGATTCCTCCAAGCTCTTCAAGGGCGCGGTGGAGAAGGAGTTCCGCTCCCTGATGAACGTCCCCTTTGTCACCGGCGACGCCGATCTGGACGCCAAGGTGGTGGCCTACACCAAGGCCGCGGGCTTTGAGAACCTCAAGGGCCACAGAACCGTGGGTGGCCTGCGGGCCAGCATCTACAACGCCATGCCGAAGGAGGGCGTGGAGGCCATGGTGGAGTGCCTGAAGAAGTTTGAGGCGGAGAACGCCTGAAGAGCAGGGAGTCTATCTCTGTAAGCGTGAAACAAAGAAGGAGACGATAAGCTATGAAAATTTTGGTTACTGATGGCATGGATGCCGCCGCCCTGGCCCAGCTGAAGGCCAACGGCCACGAGGTGGTGGAGCAGTTCTATCCCCCCGAGGAGCTGGGCAAGGCCCTCCGGGACTTTGACGCGGTGGTGGTCCGCAGCGCCACCAAGGTCCGCGCCAATATCATCGACGAGGCCAAGGGCGGCAGGCTCAAGCTGATCATCCGCGGCGGTGTGGGCGTGGACAACATCGACGTCAAGTATGCCGAGGAGAACGGCATCACTGTGAAGAACACCCCCCGGGCCTCCTCCAACTCCGTGGCGGAGCTGGCCATCGGCCACATGCTCTCCTGCGCCCGGTATATCTCCATCGCCGGCCACACCATGCGCGAGGGCAAGTGGGAGAAGAAGGCCTACGGCAAGGGCATCGAGATCGCCGGCAAGACCCTCGGCATCATCGGCTTTGGCCGTATCGGTCAGGCCCTGTGCGCTAAGGCCAAGGCCCTCGGGATGGAGGTCATCGCCGAGGATATCTACCACGTCCCCGGCATCGAGGAGCAGCTGGGCATGCGGTATGTGGAGCTGGATGAGCTGCTGGCAAAGGCGGACTTTATCTCCCTCCACACCCCCTCCATCGACGGCAAGCCACTGATCAACGCCGAGACCATCGCCAAGATGAAGGACGGCGTGGTGATTGTCAACACCTCCCGGGGCAACAATGTGGACGAGGACGCCCTGCTGGAGGCCCTCAACAGCGGCAAGGTCCGGGGCGCCGGGTTGGATGTGTACGCGGTGGAGCCCCCCGCCAACGCGGCCCTCTACAGCCATCCCAACGTCTCCTGCACCCCCCATATCGGCGCCGCCACCAAGGAGGCCCAGAAGCGCATCGGCGCGGAGATCGTAGACATTATCGAGAGCTTCGGCAAGTAACTGCGGATCGTGGGTCCACGGCATGGCCGCTGTCATCACATAGAAAAGAGCATCCATAGATGAGATATCTATGGATGCTCTTTTTGTGATAAGGGAGGCGGATGCTGCGCCTCCATTCTATTTGCTTGCAGCGCGCAGGGCAGCGTCCTGCCGGGCCTTGGCATTTTCGAGATCCTCAAAGTCCCCCAGATCCCGCAGATCCACGTGGCCTGCCTTCACACCGGACTCCGGGTGCTCCGCCTGCTGGGCCAAGGTGGCGGGGTATTCTCCGCCCAGCTGCCCCCGGATGCTCTCGGAGCGCAGACGGCAGACCTCCAGCAGGGTATCCACCGCCAGCAGGTGGTCCTCATAGGAGCAGAAGGCGGTGGGGTCCGCCTCCACATAGGGGGCGATGAGGGCCTGGGCCTCCCGGATGACCGCCTCATACCGGCCGCTCTCAAAGTATTCTGCCAGCAGCTTGTCAAAATAGGCGTGGTACTGGGCGAAGTAGGCGCCGTTTTTCATCAGGTTGTGGTAGAGGGGGCGCTTGCGCATGGTCTCCCCCCGGGCGGGGGTGTTGACCGGCCAGTTGATTAACACATCGGGATCCCGAATGGGGTCGGTCATCCCAAGGGCATAGGTGCCGAAGGCCAAATTGTAGTCCCAGGGCAGGATAGACAGCACGCCGTCCTCCTCATAGAGGAAGTAGTTGTGGCCGGTGTGGCCCAGATAGCTGTCCCAGTTCATGACGAATACCTGCACGGTAAAATACCGCAGCACCTGGTCCACATGGACCGCCGTCTCCAGGTTCTCCCCGGTGGAGAGCACCCGGAGGGCCTCGATCAGCCGGGCCTGATCCCCGGCATTTATATCAAACTTGGCGTTGTCAAAGATGTTGGGGTAGCTGGCGGGATCGCCGTCCACATACCGAAGGGCCACATCGGCGTTCTCAGCGTTCAGAGAGCGGTAGTCCGGCTTGTAGAGCTGGCCGTAGTCCGCGCCGAAGTTTCGCCGGGCAAAGGCCTCCTCCGGCTCTTCAATGGCCAGAAACAAACCCCAGGGCGTGCCGTTGACCGTGACCCACACGAAGCTTCGCAGGGGAGCGGGTACCTCCATGAAGGACATCATGTCATAGACCAGATAGGTTTTGAGGTAGCTGTTGTCCTGGAAGGAGGCGTCCAGAGAGAGCTTATCCAGACCGTGATAATTCCCGCCGTCCACATAGTGGTCGAACTCCAGCTTCAGGCTGTACCGGCATAGGCCGTAGTCCTCCGTCAGCCGCAGGGAGTTGTTCCCCTTGGCGCGGAGCCCGACCTGATAGAACGCTTCGCCGTCGATGACGGCGGTGCAGGGGATGTACGCCTCCTCCGGCGCCTCCGCGATGAACTGCGCCCAGTGCTCCACCTGCAGATCCACGGTGTGGACGCGGCTGCTGTCGAAAAGGCGGTATGCATATCCGGGGAGGGAGGAGGCGGGACGCAGCCCCAGGGACTCCCCGAAGAAGAGAAGCACGGTCAGCCCCAGAGCCAATATCATAGCCAGCGCGCCGATGCGCCCAATATGCTTATGGCGGATCATGGGGCCTATCCCATGTAGTCCCCGTTGTAGGAGACCAGAACCACATGGCCCACACCCTCCATGGCGCCGAGCTCATTGATAAAGCTGGTGTCCGCCTCCCGGAGTCGCACCTCATAGTTGAGCTCAATCTGCCCCGGGGAGACGCTCTTGCTCTTGAGATTCAGCCGCCGGACACGGGCCTCTACCAGAGCCCGCACCCGCGCCTCCTCCTCGCTGGAGGCGCAGTGGACCACCAGAATGTAGGGGGACTCGCCACTCTTCTGTCGGGAGAATACCAGCAGCACTACCCCCACGAACAGGCTTCCCAGAACAGCCAGCGGGATCAGCCCCGCGGCCAGCACGATGCCGACGGCGATGGACCAGAACAGGAAGGCGATGTCCATAGGCTCCTTGATGGCGGTGCGGAAGCGGACGATGGACAGCGCGCCCACCATGCCCAGAGAGAGCACGATATTGCTGGTGACCGCAAGGATGAGCAGGGTGGTGATGAGGGTCAGGGCGATGAGAGTCACGCCGAAGCTGGGGGCGTACATGACCCCGCTGTAGCTCTTTTGGTAGATCAGGAAAATAAATAGGCCGAGGAGAAACGCCAGCACCAGCGCGATAGCGGTGTCCAGAAGGGAGACGCTGTCCAAGCGCTGGAGAAAGCTGGATTTGAAGATATCCTGAAAGGTGGTCATAAAAAGGCCGCTCCTTATCTGAATTTAGTCGAACCTGCGGCAGAGGGCATATTTAGAGCAGGCGGCCGCCCGGCGGCCCGGGATCTGGACAGCCATGCGGACCAAGTCGGGGAGGAAGGCGTCGTACTTGACCTCCAGTACCGTAAGCCCCTCCAGCGGCTTGAGGCTGAGCCCCTCCGGATGGAGAAAATCCATGGCGCTCAGCCCCGTGCGGATGTTTCGGTCTAAGGTAATCCGCACATTCCCGGGGGCGTAGGTAAAGGCCTCCCGGTCATAGCGGACGACGGTCCGGGGAGCCAGAGCGCTGCCCCGCATTTTGCTGTACAGCTCCACCAGCAGCGGCTCACCGCGCCGGAGCAGAAAGCTGAAATCCCCGACCAGCAGCCGAGCCCCCTCCTGGTGGGAGAGGCGGGCCGAGACCTTGCCGCACAGATCGTTGGCTTTCGATTTTTTCTCCAGCTTCAGCCAGCGGGGGGCCGTCCCGTAGTACCGCAGGCGGAACTTTTCCCGGCGGTCCACCCCATCCAGCTTCTCACGCAGGACGGCGTCGTAAGGGGTATCAAAGTACAGGCTGGTCACCCGGTAGGTTCCATCCGCTCCGGCGTGGGCGTCGTGGGGGAATAGCCGGCGCAGCCGCCCGGCAAGCACCAGATCCTCCGGAGGAGAGATCTGGTGCTTGCGCTCGTGTCGCATTGGTCCGGGCTTAGTCATCCCAGTCATCATCGTCCCAGTCGTCATCATCGTCCCAGTCGTCATCATCGTCCCAGTCGTCATCATCATCCCAGTCATCACTGTCGCCGGGGTAGTCGGAGCCGGTGGGGTCCCCGTACCAGTCGTCATCATCGTAGTCGGTGACGCCGTCGGCGTTAGGGCCGTAGTCGGTGTCGTCATAGTCGGTGACGCCGTCGGCGTTGGGGCCGTAGTCGGTGTCGTCGTAGTCGGTGACGCCGTCGGC
>CAJFUI010000093.1 GCA_904420145.1 uncultured Oscillospiraceae bacterium | reverse complement strand
TGGTAGCGGCGACTGGATTTGAACCGGTGACACTTCGGGTATGAACCGAATGCTCTAGCCAACTGAGCTACGCCGCCATAAAAAGTCTTTTGAACAGGCACGGATTATAATACCCAAAAATCCCGATTTTGTCAATATGATTTTGCTGATTTTCTAAAATATTTTGAAAAATTGGAAAAAGCAAGCCGTCTGGAAAGGGAAAGGCTTCCCAGACGGCCTGCCTTTTCGGACACTCTCCTTCAAAGGGGATTTTCCACAATGCGCTCATAGAGGGCCTGACCACAGGTCTTCTCCGTCTCGGTGTACAGCGCGCCGGAACGGCGGACTAAGTAGGTGATAGCTTCCACCGCCTCTGCGTGAAAGTCCTCCGGCACATCGCAGCCGTAGCCGGTGAGGGAGATGAGAATTTGGCGGTCGTCAGCGTCGGCAAAACGTTCGCTGGCGATGCACTTGACATAGCTCTCCGGATAGGCCACAAAGGCTCGGGCCATGGCAATCGTGTAGCTGTCTGTATAGGCGCCGTCTAAGTTGCTGTCCACCGCCCCGGCCAGAAGCCCCGTAATCTCGCTCTCCGACAGCGTCTCCTGCGTATTCAGATAGCGCAGCAGCTCAAAAATCGTCTCATCCTCCTTCCCGGCCTCTCCCAGCGCACCGTAGGCTTGCCAGTCCAGCTGGTAGAGATTGCCGTAGATGTCCCGGCGGCAGCGGTAGGCGTCCTCGGCGGAGAGATTGGCGTCGCTCAAAAGAGCCTGGAGGGCAATATACACCGTCTGGGTAGCGTCCGTTGTCTCCTGCTCCGCCTCCTGTCGGCCAGAGAAGTCCGGCTGGCCGTTGACAATGGGGAAGATACTGCGGTTGTCCACCGCCCATGCCTCGTTGCCCCGGTCGTCGGCGCTGCGCACCGCAATCCCCGCCACGTGGCCGCTGCGGAGATAGAACTCAATGGCCATGCCGTAGGCCGCCGCCGGGGCATAGGCGTATCGATAGTCGTTGGGGCAGAGGATATTCTCCCCAGACTCCTCGAGCAGGTAGACCAGCTCCCCCTCGTAGGCGTCGAGCACCGCCGACTCGTCGCTGCCCACCTGAATCCCCCGGGGGGTCTCATAGCCGGCGGTGATGGTCTCCACCGTCTGCAGCACCTCCTGGGCCGGTTCGCCGTCGAGGTGGGTGTAGGTCAGGGACAGGGCCCCGCAGGGGACACGGTGGAGGGTCATGCCGGCAAAGTCCGTGTCCTCTGTGGTGCCGAGGGCTGTGGGGGACAGGGTGGTGCCAAAGGGGAAGGTCTCCGCCTGCTCCCCCACCGACAGGTACTCATAGCCCCTCTCCCCCTGCCAGAGGAGGGCGAACTCCCCCGTCTCCTCCACGCCGGGCCGTCCTTGACCCTCCGGCGGGAGATCCGGTTCCTCTGTGACCTGATGGAAGGCAACGAGAGGGGCTATTCGCAGCGCCAGCACCGCCAGCACCACCATCAGTATCACCGCCCCGCCAAGCATCACGTGGAACCGCCTGCGCCGCCTGGGGGCCGGGGGAGGCGGGGTCTCCTCTTCCGCCCTGTTTTCACTCTCCCGACGCAGGCCGGCCAGCTCGTCGGCGGACACGCCGAAGAGCGCCGCCAAGGCCAGCAGATTCTCCGTATCGGGGTAGCTGAGGTTCTTCTCCCACTTGCTCACCGCCTGCCGGCTGACGCCCATCCGGTCCGCCAGTGCCTCTTGACTGAGCCCCTGCTCTCGGCGCAGCTGGCAGATCCGCTCTCCCAATGTCATACGCCCACCTCCTATTTTGCTCTTATTGCGGTACAGCCGCAAACCGCTCTCCTCCCGCATCTTTGGCCGGCAAAACGGCGGTGCGGCTGCCGCACCGTCCACGTCCCCTTAGCCCCGCGGGGCGCTGCACCCTTCTATTCTTGCCGATAGTATAGCATAAAGAGGGCCCTATGGCTACCAACCGGATGTCAACTATCGGTTGCGATGGGCCTTTTTCTTCTCCTTATCAAGCAAAAACAGGGGAGGGACTCAAAGTCCCTTCCCTGTTGGCTGTCATGGAACTATTTGCCTGGGAGAGCTCCCAGAGCAACCGCTTCTCCCCGTCATGGCGGGGAGAACCCTTACACCCCGTCCGCCTGGTCCACGGTGTAGATGTGCTCCAGCATGCGCACCACCATGCAGCTGTAGCCCCACTCGTTGTCATACCAAGCGATCAGCTTGACAAAGTTGTCGCTGATCATGGTGCCCGCGGTCTCATCAAACACGCAGGGACAGCGGTTGGCGATCAGGTCCGTGGAGACCACCTGATCTCTGGTATAGCCCACAACCCCCTTCATATAGGTCTCGGAGGCATGATAGATGGCGTGGCAGATGTCGGCATAGGTGGTGCTGGTGGCAAGGCAGGCGGTGAGATCCACCACGGACACATCCGCCGTGGGCACCCGGAAGGACATACCTGTCATCTTCCCCTTCAGTTCCGGGATTACCATTCCCACCGCCTTGGCGGCGCCGGTAGTGGAGGGGATAATATTGTTGAGAATGGAGCGGCCGGTCCGCCAGTCGCTGCCGCCCCGGGAGTCCACGGCCTTCTGCTTGGCGGTGGAGGAGTGAATGGTGGACATGAGGGCCTGGTCAATACCGAACTCCTTGTGGATCACCTTGGCCAGAGGGGCCAAGCAGTTGGTGGTACAGGAGGCGTTGGAGACCACCCGCATATCGGAGCGGTAGTTCTCCTGATTGACGCCCATGACAAAAGTGGGGGTGGCCTCATCCTTGGCGGGGGCGGTAATCAGTACCTTCTTGGCACCCCCCTTGAAGTGACGGGACGCCTTCTCCGTGGTGGTGTAGGCGCCGGTGGACTCGATGATGTACTCTGCGCCGCACTTGCTCCATGGCACCATAGCCGCGTCGCTCTCACTGAAAACCTGGATCTTGTGCCCATTGACAATTAAATTTTGATCCTGCCGCTCCACCGTGCCGCGGAAATTGCGGAAGATGGAGTCGTACTTGAGCAGATAGACCATGTAGTCCACATCTGCCTTGCGCAGGTTGATGCCGCAAACGTTGTACTTTTCCGGCTGCTCCGCTAAAATGCGCAGCACTACCCGGCCGATCCGGCCAAAGCCGTTGATCCCGATTTGAATCGCCATTCCTGCTTTTCCTCTCTGCATCCCTGTATTTTCCTGCCGGACACGGCAGAGTCTTTGCTTTATTATTATAGCATCGCTCTTCCATTTTCTCACCATAGATTTTCAAAAAATATGAACAAATTTTATTCAAAAACTTATAAAAAATGATAAATTGTCCACATTTTAAAATAATTGCACGAAATATACCATACATTCCAAACCTTGTTAACCTATTGATCATATCGTGTCTTGTTTTTCTGTGCGTCTTCTAATGGCGGACAAAAAGCACCCCCTTAGGATCGCTGCTTATGAAATAGTGTCAAGCATCAACCGAAATAGGGCAGCTGCTATACAGATTCCAGCAAAAAGCGGATCAGAGACCAGAGACTTTTCTGATACCGTGGTAAGGTTTGTTCAACATGTCCATTTGACAAGCTAAAATTGAATTCTATATAATTTGGATATATTTATCTACGCGAATTATCTATGTGAAAAGGAGTCGTCAGTATGAAAGAGTATGAAATTGTAGCCAAATTCTGTAACGCCTGTGCTGGTTCATCCAGACCTCAAACTTTTTTTGAGGAGGCAGAACTGGACAACACAGACGACTTTGTTCGCATGAAACACGGCAGGGATTTTGACAGATTCACAAAGGAGACTTTGCCCAATGGACAGATTCTCTATAAGTTCGATAACGGCAGCATTATGTATTCTTATGAATTTACGGAACTGTAATTGTGCAGAGAGTAGTATAACCTTGCGGGCATGCCCCCCGCGTCTTTGCTGAATGACCCGTAAAACGGAGAAACGGCATAGCCGAAGCTGCGCCGTTTCCCAAAAACAATTCTATGCTGTTTTATGAACCCCCTAAGCGGGGTGCTTTCCGCAATTATTAGAAAACTAAACGGCTACTTCTGATAGTCGATATTGCGCAGGAATTGGACATCATTCTTCTGCATGCGGACTTCCAGCCGCATGCGGTCGCCCCGAATATAGGAGCGGTTATACTCATAGATGCAGCCGTCACTGGAGCGGGTCAGCCGCTGGTAGCAGAAGCCGCAGCAGTTGGGCTCGCAGCCCAGCAGCTCCGCCTGCTCCTTGGTAAGGACCACCGCCTCATAGGTGTCCTCCGCATAGGCGGGGGTGATGCCCACATGGTAGAGCAGGCTGTAGAAGCTGTGGCTCTGAAGCATCTCCCGAGTCAAATGGGGATAGATATACTGGGGAAAGTAGGAGGTCTCTAAAATCAGCGGCTCCCCGTCCACGTGGCGCACCCGTGTAAAGCAGTAGGTCTCTGTGCCGTCCTTGAGCTCCATCTTCTGCTGCACCTCCCGAGGCGGGATGGTAATGTGGAACTCTACCAGGGTGGAGGAGGGCGCCTTTCCCATGGAGGAGACCTCAGTGGTGAAGGAGTAGCGCACAAAGCGGCGGCTGGCGTTGGGGTCGGCCACATAGGTGCCCTTTCCGCGCTTGCGGACCACCAGTCCCTCCCCCTCCAGCTCGCCAATAGCCTGACGCACCGTGTTGCGGCTGACATCCAGAGCACGGCACAGCTCCGCCTCGGAGGGCAGCAGCGCGCCCACCGCAAGGGTGCCGGAGGAGATGTTCTGCCGAATGACGCCGGCCAGCTGGGAATACAGGGGAACCTCACTGCTGAGGTTAAGCTTCATATCTAAAATGGGGTGTTGTTCCATATTACCAATGTCCTCTTTCTTCTGATCCGGGGTAAGCCCATCCGATTATAGCACAGCCAGCAGAAAATAGGTAGATGCTTTTCACTTTTTCCTGTAATTTTTTCCGACAAAAGGGGGTTTTTGTTCAAGAGCCTCCCCAGTGGGACACATAGTGCGCCGCGAACGCAAGTGAAGACAGCTGCCCATAAAATTCTTGCCGCCAGTTTTCCTTACCCTCTGGGCGGGAAACTGGCGCGGTTTTGTTTTCTCCTACGGAAAAGCACAGCAAAAAAAGCGGGGAAGCGCAAAGCGCTTCCCCGCTTCCAGCCGCCAAAATGGTGGGGCCGCCCTATAATAGCGTCCCCCATCTCCGGTGAACACGGCGTCAGCTCTGCTGGGCCAGCCAGCAGCGGATATAGTCAGCGATTGGGGGGACCACCTGCTTGATTGCCATGCCCGTGGTATTGACGCAGAGGTGATAGGCCTCCTTTCTGCCCCACTCTGTATCCGCATACAGCCGGTGGTACTGGGCCCGCTGGGCGTCCACCCGCTTGATGGCCCGCTCCAGCTCCCGGGGCGTCAAATTCTCCCCCATCTCCGCGTGCTCCACACAGCGCTTGACCTTGTAGGCCATATCGGCATAGACGAAAATTTTAAAGGGGTGGTACTCCTCTAAAATCACATCCGCGGCCCGGCCCACGATCACGCAGTTGGACGCGGCGGCGATCTCCTTGAGCACCCGCTGCTTCTCCACTAAAATGTCCACCTGCTGCTTCACCAGATAGGGATTGGCCAGCGTCCTGCCAAAGTGGAGGGGAATGCTGTGGGGACCGCCCCTCATCGCGTGGGTTACATACCCAACATCCATGTTCATCCGCTGGGCAATGTCCTCTTCGATCTCCCTGTCGTAGTAGGCATAGCCCAGCACATCGGCCAGCCGCTTGCCAACCTCCCGGCCGCCGCTGCCGAATTCCCGGCTGATGGTGATAATGCTCATACTCCTACCTCCCATAATGCCTATTTTTGTTCAACGCCAGTTTACGGTTCCGCATCCTGCTTCTGCAGCTCGCCGCGCAGCCGGCGGAGAATCACAAAGGATAGAATGGCCGCAAGGAGAGATGTACCCGCGAAGTTCATCCAGATCCCCGTCAGGCCCAGCGGCCACAGCGCCGCCACCAAGATCACAGGGAAAATCAGGGCGGTGGAGACGGAGATCACGGAGGCCTGCAGGGACTTCTCTATGGCCAGCATATAGCTCTGCACGGCAAAGGAGAACCACCGTGTCACATAGGTAAAGGCGAACAGGCGCAGCGCCCCCACAGAGAGGTTCAGGATCTCCTCGCCGGCATCGGAGACGAAAAGCCTGGTAATCTGCTCCGGCAAGAGGAGAATCACAAACACCGAGAGAATGGACACCACGGCGCTGGCGGTAAAGCAGCACTTCTCGATGGCCCGGACCCGGGAGTACTTCTGGGCGCCCCAGTTGTACCCCACCGCCGGCTGGAGGGAGTCGCACATACCGTAGAGCAGGGGCTGAATAAACCCGTCCACATACATCAAAACGCCGTACACAGAGACGGCCGACTCCCCGCCGACCCGCACCAAAATGGCGTTCATCAGAATCGAGGTAATGCGGCCGGCGATGTTGTTGAGGAAGTTGGGGCTGCCGCAGGTGACGATCTGCCGGATCATATCCTTTTGGAAGCGGGGCCGGCAGAAGCGCAGCAGGGCCTTCCCGCGGAGGAAGGGGATAAAAGCAATCATGGCGCAGAGAGCCATGCCCGCGCAGGTGGCTAAGGCAGCCGCCCAGACGCCCCAGCGGAACACGCCGAGGAACAGAAATTCCATCACCGCAATAAGCGCAGACATCAGGATGTTCAGGAACATGCTGCCGCGGATAAAGCCGCAGATGCGCAAATAGTTGTCCATGGCGAAGATGATGGTGGTCACCGGGGAGCAGAGGGCGTAGACCCTGAGATACTGCAGCGCCAGCTGGGCAAACTCCCCCTCGGCGCCCATCAGCCGGATCAGTAGGGGCGCGGCGGCGAAGAGCACACCGCCAATCAACACGCCTGAGCCCACAATCATCAGGCAGGCGCAGGTAAAGATGTTGTTGGCCTCCTGCATCTGCTTTCGCCCAAGGGATATGGAGATGGGGACCGAGGATCCCACGCCGATCAAATCCGCAAGGGAAAAGTTGATGATGACAAAGGGCATAGCTAAGTTGATGGCAGCAAAGGCTGTCTGGCCCAAAAAATGGCCCACGAAAATACCGTCAAAGGTCTGATACAGAGCGGAGGCCAGCATGCTGACAGCTCCGGGAATAGATGCTAAAAAGAACAGCTTCAGCGGTGGTGTTTTTGAGAACAAGGAAGTGGAATTCATCGGTACTTCTCCTCTCCTTTCAAAAGTTAAGTTGGACCCTCTAAGGGCCGTTAAACGGCTTTTTGCCGTTTGACAGCCGGTATGTGTGGGCGCCTTCGTCAAAAAAAAGCCCGATTATTTTCCAATAACCGGGCGCACCCGACATCTTTTCCGGCCGGAGACCACAGGTCCCCTTGGTGTATTGCGATACACAGCCCTCCGATGACGACAGCTATGAAATTGTCTGGACCTCGCCCCGCAAAAGGGCCACATACTTTTGTGACAGGGATAAAAGTCTCTCGCTTTCTTCCCCTGAGAGCCCTCGAAAGGTGCACTGTTCCGCCGCAAAGAGAGGGGCGATGATCTTTTGCACCAGACTCTGCCCCTGTTTGGTAAGGGCAACGATCTTATTTTTCCTATTTCGCGGAATAGCCTGCAGCTCAATGGCTCCCCGCTTCTCCAGCGTCTTCAGGGCCGAATTGACGGTCTGGGGGGGATAGTGCAGGGTGTCGCAGAGCTCCCGCTGGGTATAGGCGGCCGGCCTCTCATAGAGGGAATACAGCAGCCACAGCACCGTGTCCGAAATATCGTGGGCCTTTGCGTACAGATGGTAAATCTCGTCCATCTCCCGGTAGATCCGGTTGAAAGCGGCCAACTGCTCCGCAGTGGTGTCTCCCATCAGCATCCCTCCTCCCACCTGAACGCGGACGTCGGGCATTATAATCCGAAATCGGATAAAAGTCAATAGCCGTTTGAAATTTTTTTGCCCGCAGCTCCCCCCTATTCAACACCTCTGTCCCTGAACGGCATAGCCGTTAAAGCACAGTGCTCCGCGTCAGAAAGCAGGGAGAAACAGCGCAGGAGAGGGAAAGCCATTCCCTCTCCTGTCTGCCGCAGAAAAATCTCTCCTTCACTTTTGCTCCACAGCGGGAGCCTCCCCCCCTCGATCGGCGCAGGGCGGCAGCGGCGCCTATTCCTCCTGCAAATACGCGGAAATAATGTCCGCCCACTCCTCTTTCGTGGCCCCTGAGGAGAGAGAGAGGGAATAGGAGAAGGCGTCGTCTGACCAAACTGCCAAGGTATACGTGCCCTGGCTGCCCCTCAGCTGTACAGTGCACGGCCCTACTGTCAGTTCCTCAGTGCTGTCATAGGTGTTGAAATCTCCCGAGTTGTCCTCGCCGCTGCCAAGGCTTTTTCGGAAGAGCCCGCGCTCGCCCTCTCCGCTGTATTCTATCTCAGCCATCTCCCCCCAGCAGGCCCGGTAGGACGTCTCTGCCGGCACAAAGGGCAGGCTGTCCATATCCCTGACCGCAAAGCCCAGCAGGTTGGAGAGCTCCTGGGCCGAGCCAGCCTCCTGTATGTCGGGCACCACAAGCACGTTGTCAGACGGCCCAGGCGTCTCCGTCTGCCATAGCCCCCTTGCGGCCCAGAGGCCCCCGGCGAGGACCACAAGGCATGCCGCCGCGGCTAAGAGCTTCTGCAGGCCGCCAAAGCCTCTCCTTTTGGCGGCAGGGGTGTGGAAATCTGCCCTCTGCAGGCGGCTGAGGATTCGCTTCCGCATCTCCGCCGTTACCTCCAGCTCCTCCATAATCTCCTCATAGGCCCTCTTCAAAATCATACTCCTCCTTCAAAATTTCCTTTAGCCTGGCCCGCCCTCTGTGCAGGTCGGAG
This sequence comes from uncultured Oscillospiraceae bacterium, assembly GCA_904420145.1. Lineage (GTDB taxonomy): Bacteria > Bacillota > Clostridia > Oscillospirales > Oscillospiraceae > CAJFPI01. The sequence goes on along the minus strand of CAJFUI010000093.1, from coordinate 9,244 downwards.
CGGATGGTAGACTCCTTCCGCTGCAGTATGCGGGAGATCTGCGCGGTTGTATAGCCCTCATAATAAAATAGATGGATAACCTCCCGGCAGGGGGTTGGCAGAGACTTCACCGCCTCCCAGACAAAGGACAAATCCTCCCTGCCATCTGCCGCCAAGGCTTCACTGAGCGCATCTGCCGCACGCAGCCGGTTATAAGAAATGCGGTTCTTGCTTAAATTGGCCGTGATGCGCAGCAGATAGGCCTTTTCCTGCGGACCGGCGGCGACGGACGGGCCTGCCCGCAAAAAATGCAGCAGCGCATCCTGCAGAATCTCCTCGGCGTCGCTCATATTGTGCAGATAGGAGTAAGCGAGGCGCAGCATGCTGCCGCCATATTCATCCAGCAGGCGCTCCGCCTGCCGGTTCATTTCCTCTCTGCCGCGAGCCTGTGGGGCCGGAGCATTCCTTTCTTTAGCAGACATGGCGCTAAAAACAAGCGCACAGAACCCGGCCCAAAGCTCCCTGATCCCGTCAGGGCGGGACCTGCCGCAATTGATCACATGTTCCATACCGATACTTCTCCCGCCCATAGGGGGCGGCAACCCAAAGGAGGGGGCATCCCCTCCTTTGGGTTTGCCATTCCTCAGGCAATCTCTTGAATCAGGGCCTCCATTTCGCCGCGGCTCATACCAGCATTGGCGCGGACAGCAAAAGTATACCCGCCCTCTGTCCATGTGGCAAGGTAAATCTGTCCGCCGTTCCCCTTCATCTCCACCTGCCGTCCATCGACCACAGCAGCGGCCTGCTGGGCGTACACCTGGTAGTCGCCGCTGATGTCGCCAGTCCCAACCCCTTTGCGGATGCTGACCGTATTACCGGCCTGCTGGTAGAGGATCTCAATCATCTCGCCGGAGATGGCACGAATCTCCCAACAGGGGAGCCCTCCTGCGGCTTCAGGAGCCGCCATGGAAAAATCGGCGATCTGCTCCGCCTCGGATAGGGAAGCACACGTCGTAAAGGGGTTGGGGATCTGCACGCCGGCGGACTCGGTGCGGAGCTTAATTTTGTTATCTGCAAAGGTAATTGCGTCCGCCTGGTTGCCCAGCAAAACAGGGAATAATTCTAAGGGAACGTAGGTGGTTCCATCCACCACATAAGGGGCGGCGCCAAGGGAGAAGGGGGCGCTCATGCCGACGAGCCCATCCACACTGGTAACTGCCGTATAGAGGTCCTCTCCCACTGTCACAGTGGTATGCATCACGCCGTTGTCCACCAGAACGGTGCCGTTATTCCAGGTAACGGTAAATCCCAGCGCCTCTGCAATCTGCCGGAGAGGCACCATAATGCAGGCATCCACAGGGAGCTCTTCCCCATTGATCTCAAAGGTGTAGCGGCCGCTCTCGGCGGCGGTGTTCTCGGAGATAACCGACGGCCCCTCCGCGCTCCCTATCGGCTCCTCGATTTGGACCGCGGATACCGGCGTGAACATCGCCCAGGCTATGGCCATGGATACAAGGGCAGAGAGTATTTTTTTCATGGTAATTCTTCCTTTCCTGCAAATAAGTTCTGAATGGCACGCTTGCCGTTCTGTCCTATATACAGGCGGAAAGCAGAAAATGTTGCACCGTTCTCAAAAATAAAGAAGAGACCGGCGTCCGCCCCTGCGCGGCGGACGCCGGTCTCTTCTGTCTATTGAATAGGCGCCGCCTATAAAAGACGGCTTCAGACCCCAGGGGACTGGGGGCTCGCAACCCCGAAGAGCACCATGCTCAAGAGCTCCCCCGCTTCCGACAGCATGGTGTGCAGATCAGAGGCGCCGCTCTTGGGATGGTACTGCTCTAAAATAGTCCAAAATACGGCATAAATGCTGTTGACATAACGGGCTACCTGTTCTTGGTCGATACCTTCCCGCAGCTCCATGCGGGACAGAAGCCGGCGCAGAAAGAGATCATTTTCCTCGCGGATAGGGCGCCGCAGGGCTTGGATCTGCTCTGTCAGGTGCTTAGGAGGATAGAGTACAGCATTCTCAAAGACATGCTTTTCCTTAGGCCGTGTCTGAAAAAAGGTCTCCCGGAGCAAAAAATATTGCTTAATGGCCTCAAAGGCAGGCTGCTGGGCGATCTGCTCCATTTCGCATTGGAGGTAACGGTTCAGCTCTTGGAAAATATTTGCCGCGCAGGCGAGAAACAGCTCCTCCTTGTTGGCGTAGTAGTGGTAGAGCATCCCCTTAGAAATCCCGTGGCCAGCACAGATCCTGTCCATGGTAACCGCCTCAAAGTCCGCCCTGCCGAACTCCTCCAGAGCGGCCTGAAGAATCATCTGCCTGCTGCGCGCCTGGCGCTCCTTTTGCGTCATGCCGCGCTTCCTCCTTCTGCATGGGCTGCGCCATCTGCTCCCCCTTGACGGCTCCCCCTTGTCCTGCCTTCCGCTTGATGCAGCTCACCGGCCCATTCAAAGCCCTTTTTCGCCATAAATACCGCAATAATCTCATTGATAACAGCCGCTGCAGCGATGGTTCCCTGGATAATGGAGGCACACTCCGGCGCCGGCCCCTGCAAAACCGACACCGCAATGCCGGTAAAGACCAGAGAAACGCCGGAATGGGGCAGCAGGGTAAAGCCCAGGTATTTCTTGACTGTGTCAGGCGCATGGGTGATTGCCGCGCCGAAATAGGCGCCGCTGTACTTGCCGATTGCCCGCGCAACGATATAGACCGCGGTGTAGATCCCCGCGCCAAAGATCAGGTGATAGTCTAAGGGGGCGCCCAGATTCAGAATCACTACGATCATGGAAAACCCAATGATGGGATTCATCACCTTCATCATCCCATTGAGCTGTTCCTCTGTAACCATATTGGCAAAAACTGTAGAGAAGGACATGCCGATCAGCATAAAGTTGAGCACTGGGGTGGGAAGCATATGGTTGATAATAAACCCAATCCCTGCGGAGGCCAGCAGCATAGCCACCATGACGGCTAAGGTAGTACCCGGTTTTTTTGTGTGCTGCAGCATTTTCCCTGTAATAAAGCCGGTAATGATTCCGATGAACACCGGCAGGAACACAAGGAAGAGGACCATAGGAACCGGAACTCCCGCCGTGGAGAGATGGGCGGATACAAACGCGATGACTAAGAAAAAGACTAAGGCGCCCACCAAATCGTCCAAAGCCGCCATCGGGATCAATGTCTTTGTCACCGGACCGTCGGTTTTCAAATCGTTGACCACCGACAGGGAGGGCGCGGGGGCGGTAGCCAGCGCAATGCCGCCAAACATAAAGGCCAGATAGAGGGGCGTATCCGTCAGCCAAAAGATGACGCCGAACACCACACTAACCACCAGGAAGGTCCCCAGAGACTCGGTGACGGTGGTGACCAGAATCTGCGGGCCGGCCTTCTTCATGTCCTTCCAGATCAGCTCTGTGCCGATCATCAGCCCGAAGGTGCACTCCAAAACGCTCTCCAACACATCGAACCACTGGGCGTCCAGAATAGAATTTCCCAGCAAATTCAGCGCGTGGGGACCAATTACCATGCCGGCAATCAGCCACCCCAAAATAGAGGGCAGTTTCAGCTTGGAGATCAATTTGCCGGCAACAAACGCAATCGCAATCGCGGCTAACAGCCGCAACGCATCTATTAAGATGCCCATAACACATTTCCCCTTAATACATTTTATAGACGATTTCGTCTATAATTTGAGAGTATAGCACTTATGAACGACTCCGTCCATATTTATTTTGTGAAATAATTGTAAATTTCGGAAAAACCATACGCCGCATGAGCAAAGGCAGCCGTCCCCGTGTGAAGCAGTCGTTCTTTCAAATTCTTTTTACATCCGGTTATACGGTATTTCTGTCAAAAAGACGACTTGGTCACCAGGATAAAAGACGATTACAACAAAACTTGAGCACACAATAGAGACCCATGCCGTCGGTACGCCTCGGCATGGGTCTCAGGGTATTATAAGTCCTTTTCAACCAATGGTTTCACTGGAATCCCTATTTTTCATAAATCATGTCTATCCCGATCTGCAGGGTTTCACCATCAATCGCTCCTGTTGCCTGAGCGACCGCATTGCCTTCCGCATCGATGAAGTAGGTAGTCGGAAGAGAGTACGCCCCGTAAGCAATAGCGGCATCGGTGTCCGTATCATAGAGCACCGGGAAGGTATAGCCGTGCTCCGCAATAAACTCCTGCGCACTCTCCAGCGTTTCCCGGCCGCCGGTCATATTAATCATCAGAAACTGGATCTCCTCTCCCAGCTCTTCATATTTTTCCTGAAACTCCGGCATCTCCATCTGGCACGGTCCGCACCAACTGGCCCAGAAATTCAGCACCACGGGCCTCCCGATATAGTCGGAAAGGCGGACCTCATTCCCATCTCCGTCATAGACCGTAAAATCTGGAGCGGGCATCAGTTCCGGTTCCTCAGCGCTTGTATCCGGCGTATCGCCGGCACTGCCCTGATCCTGCGTCTGGGTCCCCTGTGCAGACAGCTGATTGGGCGCCATGGAAACACTGAGCTTCGTATAGAGCAGATATGCGGCTCCCAGCAGAAGGACAAATACCAGCAGGATTATCAGCGCAATTTTCTTTTGCTTCATATGACCTCCTTAACTGAGCAGGGCAAGCAGGCGCCCTAACATCCCGGTAGCCATTAAGACACCGAGCAGCACTAACAGTACACCGCAGACCACGTTGATAACGCCATAATGTTGTTTGATCCACTGAAATGCAAACTTCAAATAGTCAATCAGCACCGCGCTGAGCAAAAATGGAATGCCAAGCCCCAGAGAATAGGCCAGCAGCATCAAAACACCTTCCAGCACATGGCCCCGCTGGGAGGCCAACATCAGAGCCGACCCCAGAAAGGCTCCCACGCACGGGGTCCAGCCTACAGAAAAAATCATGCCAAACAGCAGGGAGGAGAAGAAGCCCATGGAGTCTGCCCTTACCGCTCGGCTGCTCCCCCGGAATAATGTGAACTTAAATACACCCAAGTAGCTCAGTCCGAAAAAGATCACCACCAGACCTGAGATCAGGTTCACAGCGGTCTGATGTGCCCGGAGAAAGCCGCCCACCGTTCCAGCCAGCGCTCCAAGGGCTATGAAAATCAAGGTAAACCCAGTGACAAAGCCGGCGGCGCCGATAAGAGTTTTCCGGGTACTCCGCTCCCCACCGCCAGCAAAATAGGAGATATAAATGGGGAGCATAGGCAGCAAGCAGGGAGAAATAAAGGTGATAATGCCCTCTAAAAAGGAAATTACATATTGCATTTGTCCTTACACCCCGTTCCTATTATACCAGACAGCAGCCAGCCGATGATCCCCATGTAGGCCATTGAGGTCAAGGGGGTAGAGGTGATGGCACAGCTCCCTGTGGAACAGCCTGCCAGAAAATAGTAACCTATACCGATCAACGCACCGCCTATGGTAAACAGCGCCGGTCGAATCCACTTTTTCAGTCTGTTCCCCATGCTAAGACCCCCCTGTCCTCTGCTGCCTCCAGAGATATACACGCAAAGCAGCTATTCTCTCTTCTATGGATTTATAATATTATATCATTACTGCCAAATAGTTTCCGTGATGATATCACCATTCATACAAAATGAGCTTCTCTCGATTCTGCAGCAGCTTTTGCAATCTACATAGAGTTGGAACAAAGAGACTTCCGCTGCAGCTGCGAAACTGAAAATTGCTTTTGTCAAACTGTCGTGCTATGATAAAATATAATGTGGCGATACAGTGGGAGGAAATTATGAAGCGCCTATATAGTATAATTATCGCAATTGGCTGCCTGCTCACTTGTCTTGCGGGCTGCGGCCAACAAAAACAAACCATGGTACCTCAAAATGGGACATCTGCTGCAGGATCCCCAACAGTCTCATCAGATTCCGCGGCCCCGCCGGCAGGGGGCGGTGTGCAGTCTGGTGCTCTGGCGGAAAATGCCGGTGGTCAAGAAGGTGAAATCTCTGCAGAGGATGCTCTGACTATCGCTCTGAACAATGCCGACGTTCCAGAGTCGGATGCCTATAACATCAAGAACGAGCGAGATGGTGACAACGGCATTCCCATCTACGATATCGAATTTGAGACAGACTATGGCGACTATGATTTCGAGGTGGCTATTGCGGACGGCCGCATCGTTGGCGCTGACTATGAGGTAGATGAGGAATATCTGGATGTGCTGGGCGGCAGCGCTGTCTCTTTAGACGACGCCCAGGTGCTGGTATCAGAAAAAGTGCCAGGGTCTGATCCCAGCGATGTGCAGATCCGGGAAGAAAACGAGGATGGCCGGGGCCGGTTTGAGGGTGAACTCTATTTTGACGGCATGAAGTACGAGTTCGAGATCGATCCCACAACAGGCAGGATCTATGATTGGAATGCGGATTTGCGGGACTAAGGAAAGGGGATGAAATATGTTATTGATGACACATATTGTCCGCTTGACTTCGATGGTCCATCTTGAAGTTCCAAGTTAATACAAAAACAGGGTGTACGCCACCGAATGACGTACACCCTGTTTTTGTTATTTGGCAAAAGCCCGATAGAGGAAAGTCACAATCTGTGCACGGGTGCAGATGTTGTTTGGGCTAAAGGTAGTAGCGGAAGTGCCGCTGGTGATGCCGTAGTTCACCGCCCACTCCACGGCGGTGCTGTAAGAGGCGCTGACGGGCACATCGGTGAAGCCGGTGTCTATGGAGATAGCCTGCTCTCCGGCAGCCCGCCACATGAACTCCACCGCCATAGCGCGGGTGCAGGGATCATTGGGGCGGAAGTTGACGCCGTCTTCAACGATACCCTGCTCGGCCGCCCATGTGACGGCGTCAAAGTAGTACTGTCCCGGAGCGATATCCTCAATGACGGCGATGGTGTTCGTCTGCGGAGAACCTGCCGCCCGCCAGAGCATGGTGATAATCTGCGCTCTGGTGCAGTCCTGATTGGGGGAGAAGGTGGTAGCGCTGGTGCCATTGACAATGCCCTGCTCCACAGCCCAGATCACGGCGTCATAGTAGTAGGCATCGGCAGCCACATCGGAGAACCCGGCCGCCAGTTCCGCCTCCTCCTGAATCGGGCCGAACATCCCGGCGTAGCTGCCGTAGGACAGGCCACACTGGACGGGCCACAAACAATAAGCGCCGCGTCCATACCCGGGCGGCTGGCTACCCCATACGTCGCCACGTCCCATGTTATAATGCCACGAGGTTTCCCGGCCACACCCCCACATGGTCCCGTCGTTCTTCAGGTAGAGCACATAATTGACACCGGCAGACACAGAATAGACATTGGTATCCACCTGCTCCGGATAATAACGGTACGCTTTTGTCGTATTGGATACCGAGTCGTAATAGGACATTTCATTTCCTTGCCCACGTTGACCGTACTGGCCGTCACCCGTGACCCAGAGGGAGTTGTCGTTCTTGATGAAATAGGCGTTGTGGTTGCCCGCCTCCACGCTCTTGACTCCAGTGGCCACTACTGTGGGGGTAGCCACATATTCCGCTTTGTCCCAGTGGATGCCCAGGGCGGCAAAGGCGTTCCAGCCCCAGCCGTAGAGGGTGCCGTCGTTCTTGACGGCCATGGCGAAGCCACAGCCGGCGGCGATGTCCTTGCAGCCGTCCATGACCTTGGTCATCTCATTGACCAGGCTGCCCACTTTGCCCTCATCCCGGGCCAGAGCGCCGTAGTGAGTGCCGCCCATCATCCAGACAGAGCCATCTTCTTTCAGCGCTACCACGTTGTACTCGCTCAGTTCCACATCCTTCACGCCGGTGAGAATAACGGTGGGGACCTCATAGAGCTCGGTGGCATTATTTCCGTAGCCGTAGACGATGTTATGACCCCAGAAGTAGAGGTCGCCGTCCTCGGTGACCGCCGCGCAGGAATGATCATTGGTAACCGCTTTGGTTACATTCCCCATAACGAAGTAGGGTTCGTAGGTCTCCTGCTCCGCCTCGTAGTAGCCCTTACCCAACTGATAGCAGACATTGTCTCCCCAGGTGTAGAGATCGCCGTTCTCCTTGACAATGACGGCAACATTACCGGCCTGCGCGCCGTAGGAGATGTAGCCGTAGTCGTCGTACTTTTTCACCTCAAACGAGGGCTGAATCGCCGCCGAACTGAGCGACACCGACTTGACCCCGGACATGAGTTTTACCGGGGAAGTGACCGGGTCCTTTCCATACAGGCTGGAATAGCCCCAGCCGTACAGATCCCCGCTGCTGGTCACCGCCATCGAGAACTCGCTTCCTGCCTCTACCTGGGTGATGTAGGGCTTGCCCGCCGCCGCAGCCGGGATGACCAGTAATCCCGCCAAAAGCGCGGTCGAGAGCAGCAGGGAGAGCCATTGCTTGATTTTGCGCATAAAAAATCCTCCTCTTTCCTAATTCCAGAGGAGGACACACACACTTTTTTCTCCCCTGGACGCTGGGGGTCCTCCAGAGGGGTGCCCCCAGAGGATATAGCTGTACTTATAAAGTATGTCATATTTCCCCAGCCATTGCAAGGGGTTTCATGTTTTTATGTGCCCCGTTTTATCCAAAAAATTTGTCGAAAAAAGAAGTACACCAGCTTGCGGCGTACTTCCCCTGTTTATGGTTGGGGCGGAAATATCCCCTCGGCGTAAGGTAAGCCGCACCCCTGAAAGACAAAGATACCCGGTACCCACAGCGGAGTGAGTACCGGGTATCTGTTACCCTATCATGCACTTTGTCCGTGGCGTAAGTGTGGCGTAAATCCGCTTTTGCCCACGCTGAAACTTATTCATATCAAGGGCTTGGAGCATTTATCAATACATGCCGCCCATGTCGGGGTTGGCGGGAGCCGGAGCGGGAGGCTCGGGCTTGTCGGCCACCAGAGACTCGGTGGTCAGCACCATGGAGGCCACGCTGGCAGCGTTCTCAAGGGCAGAGCGGGTCACCTTAGCGGGATCCACGATACCGGCGGAGATCATGTCGCAGTAGGTCTCCTTGTAGGCGTCGAAGCCATAGCCCACCTTGCGGCTGGACTTGATCTTCTCAAGAACCACGCTGCCGTCCACACCGGCGTTGGCGGCGATCTGACGGATGGGGGAGGTCAGGGCGGCGGCAATAATGCGCACGCCGGTCTTCTCATCGCCCTCCACCTTGCTCACCAGCTTCTCCACGGCGGGCACGGCGTTGACATAGGCCACGCCGCCGCCGGCCACGATGCCTTCCTCGACAGCAGCCTTGGTGGCGTTCAGGGCGTCCTCGATGCGGAGCTTCTTCTCCTTCATCTCGGTCTCGGT
>CAJFUI010000092.1 GCA_904420145.1 uncultured Oscillospiraceae bacterium | reverse complement strand
TGGGATCGGTGGTGTCCACCACCCGGTCCCAGTCAAAGGAGTAGCCCAGCATGTGCAGCTGCTTGGTGAAGTTCTGGATATTGTCGTGGGTCACCTTAGCGGGGTGGATGTGGTTCTTGATAGCGTAGTTCTCCGTAGGCAGGCCGAAGGCGTCAAAGCCGATGGGAAAGAGCACATTGTAGCCGTCCATCCGCTTTTTCCGGGCCACCACGTCCATGGCGGTGTAGGGCCTGGCATGGCCCACATGGAGGCCGTTGCCGGAGGGATACGGGAATTCCACCAGGGCGTAGAACTTTGGCTTGGTAGTATCACCGGTTTTACAGGAGAAGGTCTTCTCCTCCTGCCACTTTTTCTGCCACTTTTTCTCAATGGCGGTAAAATCGTACTTCAATCTGATCACACTTCCTCTATTCCTGCGCGCCATGGCGCATCATTTCCATTCCGGGTCATTATACCGAAAATACGCGGAGATTGCAAGAGCAGCCGCAGATTTTTTGCCGATTGGAGGGAAAAAGAGGCCCCGAGGTCCTGCTTTGGCACCCCGGGGCCGGCTCTCAATAGACAAACGGCAGCAAAGCTCACTCTGCCGCAGCTTTGACCGCATCAAATTCCTTTTGAATCTCCGCATCAGGCTCCTTGGTCAGCAGGGAGACCACCACGATCACCACACAGGAGATGAGGAAGGCGGGCAGCAGCTCATAGATGGCGAAGATGCCCCCCAGACGGCTGATTCCCAGGTTCCAAACAAAGACCATAACGCCGCCGGTGACCATGCCCGCCACGGCGCCGGCGTGGGTGGTGCGCTTCCAAAACAGGGAGAAGAGCATCACCGGACCAAAGGTGGCGCCAAAGCCCGCCCAAGCGAAGCTGACGATGGTGAAGATCACGCTGTTCTCGTCCAAGGCAATAACCATGCCCACCAGAGCCACCAGCAAAAGGGTAATGCGGCTGACCCGCATGACCTGCTTGTCGCTGGCGTCCCGGCGGAGAATCCCCTGATAGATATTCTTAGACAGCGCCGAGGCGGCGATGAGCAGATAGGAGTCGGAGGAGCTGATGGTGGCCGCCAAAATACCCGCCATCACCACGCCGGCAAACAGCGGGTGCATCAGCATAGAGGCCATGGTGGAGAAGATGTTCTCCGCGTCGGAGGCGGTGAGGTGGGCGGTGGGCACCATAGCCCGACCGATGACGCCGATCATCACTGCGGCGGACAGGGAGATCACCACCCACACCGTGGCGATCCGGCGGGACTTCTTCAGCTCGCCGGCGCGGCGGATGGCGATAAACCGCAGCAGCACCTGAGGCATGCCGAAATAGCCGAGGCCCCAAGCCAAGGAGGAGCAGATGGTGAGCCAGCTGTACCCCGCCGCCTCGCCGAACAGGGGCTCTCCGGCGGCGGACACCATCTGCATGCCGTCGGCTCCCACCTCCGGCACCGCCGTGGTAAAGAAGCTCCAAAAGCCGGGGATGCTCTTGGCATTCTCCACCACCACGTCAATACCGCCCACATGGAGGGTGCCCAAAGTCAAAACGGTCAGCAGGGCGAAAACCATCACCACCGCCTGCATGAAGTCCGAGGCGCTCTCCGCCAAGAAGCCGCCGAGGAAGGTATAGAGCAGCACAAACAGCGCCCCCAACACCATCATCAAACGGTAATCCGCATCGAACAGCGTGCTGAAGAGCTTGCCGCAGGTGACAAAGCAGCTGCCTGCGTACACGGCGAAAAACACCAGGATAAACACCGAGGAAATCAGCATCAGCACCTTCTTCTTCTCCTTGAAGCGGTTGCTGAAAAAGTCCGGCAGGGTGATGGCGTTGCCGGCCACATAGGAGTAGTTGCGCAGCCGCCGGGCCACAATGAGCCAGTTGAAATAAGTACCCACGGCCAGGCCAATGGCGGTCCACGCCGCGTCGGCCACGCCGCACCAATAGGCCACGCCGGGCAGGCCCATCAAAAGCCAGCCGCTCATATCCGAGGCCTCGGCACTCATGGCCGCGATCCACGGTCCAAGGGTTCTGCCGCCAATGAAATAGTTTTCTGAGTTCTGATTGGCCCGCTTGGCAAAGTACAGGCCGATGCCGATGACCACCGCCATGTAGCAGACCATGGCAATGAGGACTTGTACGGAACTGCTGTTCAAAAATAACACCCTCCCTTTCTCTTGGGCCCCTCCCTTTCAGAGGCCCCACACAGCTATAATCTGTCATCTCCCCAGTGGACAGGGGGCAATTCACCTGATCCAAACACGAGCAGAGCCGGCCCAACAGCCGGCTCTGAAGGCTCCATTGTCTTCTGTCCACCGAGGGGATATCATTTGACAATATACAGCATTTCGTAAATTTGTCAAGTTTTACTCATTAAATCATTGGAAAATTCTGTCTCCTGCAGAGGGCACCGCCGGGCCGTGCCCCCTGCAGGCACCATGGAGCGAGGCCCTCACTCCCCTAAAATCTCCCCCATGTCCAGCGGCGTCCCGTCCTGCCACAGCCTCTCTAAGGAGTAAAACTCCCGGGCCTCACTGTTGAACACATGGACCACCACACTGCCAAAGTCCAGCAGTACCCAGGTGCCGCCCCGGTGGCCCTCCCGGTGGAGGGTGGCCTCGCCGGCGGCGTTGACCGCCTCCTCCGCCGCGTCGCACAGGGCGTTGATCTGGGTGTTGCTGCTGCCGGTGCAGATGACAAAGTAGTCCGCCAGGGTGGTCAGCGCCTCCACCTCGATCACCTTAATATCCAGTCCCTTTTTGCTGTCTAAGGCCTTCGCTGCAACAATAGCAAGCTCTTTCGGCGTCATATTTCTTATCCTTTCTGTCAGAAATTTTTGTAAACAGCTTTTGCTGTGTGCTTACGCCGCGGCATTTCCCTGATCTTCAGCGGGATCCGGCTGGGAGGCCGGTTCTGTGGGCTCTGTGGGCACAGCGGTGTCTCCTGTTCCGCCGCCGGTCTCTGTACCGGTTGTACCGCCGGTCTCCGTGTCCGTCTCACCGCCGGTCCCTGTACCGCTTTCCGTACCGGTTTCGCCGCCCGTACCAGTGCCGGTCTCACTTCCGGTTTCACCACCGGTCTCCGTACCGGTACCAGTCTCACCACCGGTACCGGTTCCTGTCTCGCCGCCAGTGCCTTCACCGGTACCTGTTCCGGTTTCACCGCCAGTACCAGTCTCTCCGCCTGTGCCGGTACCCGTCTCGCCGCCAGTCCCTTCGCCGGTACCCGTTCCGGTTTCACCGCCGGTACCCTCACCGGTCTCCGTGCCCGTCTCGCCCTCCGGGTTCTCCTCGTCCACATAGACGAGGTTGCCCTCCTCGTCGTAGTAGGCCTCGCCGCTCTGCACCGCCTGATGCTCCAGCCACACCTGATTGTGCTGCGTATCCGCCAGGCTGCCGGTGGAGGAACTGATGGTGCCGTCGCTGTTGATGCGCATGAGATCCAAATCCGACAGGGAGATCTGGCTGTTGTAGGGGTTGAGGTAGGTGTTGACCAAGTTCACCAGCTCATTGGGATAGAGATACACATAGGACTGCATGTTGCCGATGGTCCGGCTGTAGGCTGTGGCGGAGTAGTTGCCCGGCAGGGAGTGGAAGTTCAGCTTATCCGTACTGTCCAGCGTCAGAGCCTTCTGGGCAAACCAGACCAGATTGCCAAGGGTCAGGTCCGTCTCCACATTCTCCTTGAAAATGGTGGCAAAGGCCCCGATCTTGGTGATGTTCTCGATCTTCAGGAACTGGTAGGCCAGCTCCCGGATAAACTGCTGCTGGAGCTTCATCCGGGCGGTGTCGCCGGGGGCATAGGTGCCGCCTACGTTGTTCTTCCGCCAGCGGATCACCTGCATGGCCTGATCCCCGTTCAAGAGCTGGTAGCCCGGCTGGAGATCAATGGTAAAGCCGGTCTCCGGCGTGGGATCCACGTAGTGCATGCGGAAGGGCACGTTGTAGTACACGCCGCCCACCGCGTCCACCATGTCCCCCACGGCCTGCCAGTCCACCAGCACGTAGAAGTTGGGGTAGACGCCGAGGGTCCTGCGGACCCACCGCTTCATGTTCTCCACGCCGGAGGCGCTGGCGGAGTTAATTTTCTTGACATCGTAGGAGACGTTGATCATAGTATCCCGGGGAATGCTGCAGGCGTTGACCTCGCCGGTGTTGGTGTCAAAGACCACCAGCATGATCATATCCGTGTAGTTGTTCTCATCGCTGCGGCCCAGGATCAGGAAGGTATAAACCCCCTCCTTCTGATCAGAGATATAGGCCGGCATCTCCTCGTCAATGTCAATATCCGGCAGAGCATCCAAGGGGTTGCCCTCCTCATCGACGTTGGTACTCACATCTGAGGTGTTATTGCCGCTGATATCCGGTATCTCCGGGGCCTTGACGATGCTCTTCCAGACAGCGGTAAACACCAGCACCAAGCAGAGGATCACCGCCAGGACGATCCCCAGAACCACCAGCCCTCTGTGGCGGCGGCAAAAACGCTTGAGGCCCCACACGAAGTTGCTGTCCTCCTTTTTCCTTCCCCCTGCAGCGCTGTGGGCCGTCCCATTTGGGGCGCTCTCTACCCTACGGCCGCTCTGCCGCATGCCGTGCTGCTCGTGTTCTCCCCGCGTAGTTCTTCTTTCTCTGTTGTTCATGGAAATCGTCCTTTCAAGTAATCCCTCGCACACACACTGTTGGGATGTACCACGGTTCCCTGTCTTCTGAGATCCTCCACCGCCATAGTGAAGCCCAAAAGCAGAGCCTGATCTAAATTTTCATCGGCCAGCCGCCGGAGCTCCCGCAGGTCGCAGAAATGCCGGGAGGGCTCGATATAGTCAGCCAGATAGATGATCTTCTCTAAAAGGGACATGTCCGCCTTGCCTGTGGTGTGCCAATAGATGGCGGAGTATACCGCATCGCTGACGCCGAAGACGTCCCGGGCCAAGGCGGCGCCGGTCTTGGCGTGGAGCAGCTTCAGCTCCCGCCGTTCATATTCATCCAACTCTATATGATATTTTCTGCACAGAGCCAGCTGCTCCTCCATGGTCAGCCGCTTGGTGCAGTCGTGGAGCAGGGCGGCTCGGCGGGCCTCCTCCTCGTCGGCCCCGTAGCGCCGGGCCAGATGGGCTGCAGTCTCCTCAGTCCCCAGCACATGCGCCACCCGCTTGTGTTTCAGGTAGCTGAGAGCCACGGGGCGCAGCAGGAACAGCGGCAGGTGCTTTAGATCCGCGTGTGTGCCATAGAGCCTTTCCCGCAGAATATAGCCGTAGACGGCGGGAAGGAGTCCCTGGCCCCCCTGCCCCGCGGCGAGGCGGCGGCGGATCTCTGTGGAGGAGACCTCCACCACCTGCGGCAGCGTAAGCACCGCCGTCCGGGCGCCATAGACCCGGTTGAGGTAGTCCCGCTGGGCCGTCAGGCGTTCCGCGTCCCCTTCGCTGCGGCCAAAGGCGCAGATGCGGCAGAGAGAGAGGAGCTCTCTGCTGCGGTGCCAGCTCTGAATGGTCAGGAACATATCGCTGCCCATCAGCAGCCACAGCTCGTCCTCCGGGTATCTTTCCCGGAAGGCCTGCAGGGTTTCCACTGTGTAGCTCTTTCCCTCCCGGCGCACCTCCCAGTCGCAGACCTCCGTCATGCCCTTGGGCAGCTCCAGCGCGTCGGCCGCCAGCCGGGTCATCTCCAGCCGGTGCTCCGGCGCCGGGGTGTCCTCCGCCAGCGTCTTGTGGGGAGGCAGTCCGTCGGGTATGAGATACAGCTTGTCAAGTCCCAGCTGCTCTGCCGCGGACTTGGCAGCGGCCATATGGCCTAAATGAATGGGGTTGAAGGTCCCCCCATAAATTCCAATTTTCATGTGTGTTTCATCCCGTACTCCCGTTGGTTTTATTTGGTAGAAATGGCAACGCCCCTTGCCCCGGTGCTTTTTTGCCGCCTTCGGCGGCGGGGAGGTTTCGCGCCGACCGGCGCGGGGGGGGGGCGCACTCCGGTGCGGGTTCTTTTTGGCAGTCCCTGCCGCGGAAGATTTCGCGTCAAGCAGGCGCGGGGGCGCGTCGCCGCGAGTGCGGCGTACAAGCGTTTTGCCGCAGGCAAAACCTCAAGGTGAATTGGCCGGAACGGCCAAGAGAAGGTGGTCTGGACCAT
>CAJFUI010000091.1 GCA_904420145.1 uncultured Oscillospiraceae bacterium | reverse complement strand
TGCTCTTTGACGAGCCTACCAGCGCCCTGGACCCGGAGATGGTAGGGGAGGTGCTTCAGGTCATGAAGGAGTTGGCCGACGAGGGGATGACTATGGTGGTAGTCACCCATGAGATGGGCTTCGCCCGGGAGGTGGGCAGCCGGGTGCTGTTCATGGACGAGGGCCACATTATGGAGGAGGCACCGCCTGCGGAGCTCTTTAGCAGCCCCAAGAACCCACGCCTGCAGGATTTCCTCAGCAAAGTACTGTAAAGGGAAAAGCCCTGCCGCATCTTTTGCGGCAGGGCTTTTTTATGTATGGAGTCGTATTCTGTTACAGGCCGCGGTCCTTTAGGTCCCGCAGGAGGTTGACATAAAATTCCCGCACATCGAAGCCGGGAATATCCTCCCGCATCAGATCAATTACGTCCCCGTGGGAGAGGCCTTGGGGAGAACCACAGGGCGGGGTTGGACAGGAGAAACAGCAGCGCCCACTGGAGCAGGCGGATCAGCCCCCGCATAAGGGCCGCCTCCTTTCTAAAATAGGATTGTATGGCAGAAAAATGGAGGACCCGTCGGGTCCTCCATTTTTTCCTGTTGCAGATGGCTTTACTGGAGATTCGCCTCCAGAGTATCCAGCTCCTTGAGCAGCTCAGCGGGCACCTTGTCGCCAAACTTGGCATAGTACTCGCGGATACCCTTGGCCTCCTCCTTCCACAGCTCCTTGTCCACGCCAAGGAGCCCTTTCAGGGTGTCGAGATCCAGATCCAGACCCTCGAGGTTGATATCCTCAGCCTTGGGCTGGTAGCCGATGGGGGTGTCCACAGCATCGATTTCGTCGAAAGCGCGCTTCATGATCCACTCCAGCACCCGCATGTTGTCGCCGAAGCCCGGCCAAATGAAATGGCCCTCGTCATCGGTGCGGAACCAGTTGACATTGAAGATCTTGGGCTGCTTGCCGATCTTCTTGCCCATATCCAGCCAGTGCTGCCAGTAGTCAGCCATGTGGTAGCCGCAGAAGGGCAGCATGGCCATGGGGTCACGGCGGACTACGCCAACGGCACCAGCGGCGGCAGCGGTGGTCTCAGAGGCCATAATGGAGCCTACGAACACGCCGTGGTCCCAGCTGCGGGACTGATAGACCAGCGGAGCGGTCTTAGCACGGCGTCCGCCGAAGACGATAGCGCTGATGGGCACACCCTGGGGATTCTCAAACTCGCTGGAGAGGCAGGGGCAGTTCTTGGCCGGGGCGGTGAAGCGGGAGTTGGGATGAGCCGCCTTGGTGCCCATATCGGGAGTCCACTCGTTGCCCTTCCAGTCGATGGCGTGGGCCGGCGGCGTCTTGTTCATGCCCTCCCACCACACGGTGTTGTCGGAGGTGTCCAAGGCTACGTTGGTGAAGATGGTGTTCTTCTGGGTGGAGATCAAAGCGTTGGGGTTGGACTTCATGGAGGTGCCGGGGGCCACACCGAAGAAGCCGTACTCGGGGTTCACGGCGTACAGCCGGCCGTCCTCGCCCACGCGGAGCCAGGCAATGTCATCGCCCACGCACCAGACCTTCCAGCCCTTGGAGGTGTATCCCTCGGGAGGAATGAGCATGGCCAGGTTGGTCTTGCCGCAGGCGGAGGGGAAAGCGGCGGAGAGGTAGCGGATCTCGCCCTTGGGATTCTCAATGCCGAGGATCAGCATATGCTCGGCCATCCAGCCCTCCTGGCGTCCCAGGTTGGAGGCGATGCGCAGAGCGAAGCACTTCTTGCCCTGAAGCACGTTGCCGCCGTAGTTGGAGTTGAGGGAGACAATGGTGTTGTCCTGGGGGAAGTGGACGATGTACTTGCCGTCCTTGTCCAGGTTCAGCTGGCAGTGGAGGCCCTTGATAAAGCCTGCATCATCGCCCAGCGCCTCGCAGACCTTCACACCGATGCGGGTCATGATATTCATATTCAAAACCACGTAGATGGAGTCGGTCAGCTCAAAGCCGTACTTGGCAAAGGGGGAACCAACAGGGCCCATGGAGTAGGGGATGATGTAGCAGGTGCGGCCCTTATAGGCGCCATCACACATGGTGCGGATCTTAGCGTACATCTCCTTGGGGTCCATCCAGTGGTTGGTAGGGCCGGCATCCTCTTCCTTCTCGCAGCAGATGAAAGTACGGTCCTCCACACGGGCCACATCGTTGACGTCGGTGCGGTGGAGATAGCAGCCGGGCAGCTTCTCCTGATTCAGCTCATGCAGAATCCCCTCGTCAACGGCCTGCTTGCGCAGCTGAGCAAGCTGCTCTTCAGAGCCGTCAATCCAGACGATCTGATCGGGCTTGGTCATGGCGACCATCTCATCAATCCATGAGAGAACCGCCTTGTTTTTTGTCAGAGCCATAGCTTTGTGTCCTCCTCGATTTATGTATCCCATTAAGGATAGGAATCTAAATAGCATGATACTAAAGTTCCACAGAAAAAGCAAGTAGAAAAGTAAAAAAATGAAAATAACCGGCGCGTTTTTTTGTGAAATAGGACGAGAGAAAAGAGAGAACGGAGAAAAGTCGCTGCGGAGACAGAAGAAATCTCCTGCTTCCGTCACCCGTCCAGCCCTATTTTTGCAGCCAGCATTCTGGATAAGCAGCAGTTGCCCGGCTGCTCTGCTGAAGAAAAAATAGGAGAAAAAAATAAAACTGATTTGTAACTGTTTGTAACTGGTTTTGTAATATACGGGGAAAAAACTGCATAAAAATAGAAAGAAAGTTGCGTTCAAAAATGCAATAAAAACAAAAAAATATATAAAAACTTGACAAAATCAAATTCATGGGTTATACTCTACCAAGTTTTTAAAATGGTAACAAAAAGTTACAAACTTGGTTTCATTGTAACCGACAACGGCTATAATGGGGTTACCATGAAAAAACGATCAGGAGGTTACAAGTATGTTTACTCATGGCAGACTGACGCAGGGCGATATCGTCAGGCGTCTCATAGCCGCAGGTATGCTGTTGGCGCTCTTGGTATTGATTGCTTTGCTTCGCGCATCCAATACGGAGGCTTCTGCCGCCTATTTAGAAGAGGATGTCCCTGAGGAAGCCGCTGGTATAGAGATCTTTCTCACCGGCGAGAACGGCTCCGCTGTCCGCGGCAACAGTGCTGAGGTAGAGCTGGCCCAGGGTCAGAATGTCTCCATCCACTGGGGGGAGACGGACCTTTTTGTCACCGCCCATGACGAGACAGTGAGCGAGCTGCTGGCGCGGATGCTGGTGGAGCCAGGCCCGCTGGACATGGTTGCGGTGGACCTGACGGCGGACCCGGTGGAAATTTTGGTGGACTCCGAGCTGACCTTTTATGAGCAGGAGCAGGAGGTTGTCAAGAGCAACATAATCTATGTGGACAACAACATTCTGCCTACATGGAGCGAAACGGTGCTTCAGCAGGGCCAGGACGGGGTGAAAACCCAGGTTTATGAGGTGATCTACAGCCAGGGGAAGGAGGTCTCCCGCCAGCTGGTGGAGGAGAGCGCCACCGAGGCGGTGGATACCGTGATTGAGCGGGGCACCTTGGAGAACTTCGCCCCCAATGACGCAAAGGTGGCGGACATCATCACCAATGCCGATGGTACCGGTACCATTGTTCTGGAGAATGGACAGGAGGTCACCTTCAACAGCGCGCTGACCATGAAGGCCACCGCCTATACCACCGGAGATCCTGGTGTGGGCACCATTACTGCCAGCGGCACCACGGTCCGCGTGGGTACTGTGGCGGTGGACCGGCGGCAGATCCCCTTCGGCACCAAGCTGTATGTGGTGTCCAATGACGGCGCCTACCTCTATGGCTTCTCCATTGCGGAGGACACCGGCGGCTCCATCAAAAACAATCGCATCGATCTCTACTTCAACACCGCACAGGAGTGCATCAACTTTGGTGTGCGTACCTGCACTGTCTACGTGTTAGACTAAAACATTCCCGCTTTTTTTGTGCTGCCGGCAGACAGCAAGACCATTT
Organism: uncultured Oscillospiraceae bacterium; assembly: GCA_904420145.1. Lineage (GTDB taxonomy): Bacteria > Bacillota > Clostridia > Oscillospirales > Oscillospiraceae > CAJFPI01. Next base: position 3,915 of record CAJFUI010000091.1, on the reverse strand, counting down.
GTTTAGGCGGAGGCTTTTGAGCCATGGGTGCCAGTCTGGCGCCCATGGCTCTTTTGCTTTTTTTCACAGGGTTCTTGAACATTTCTTATCAAAGTCTAAACAGAGAAACACTTTACAGAGAGAGATGAGATACCTATAATGTATACTGCAGGAGATTTTGGTAAAGGAGCATGTACCATGAGAAAAACAAAAATTGTCTGTACCATTGGACCGGCCTGTGAGTCGGAAGAGGTTTTAACCGCTATGTGCCAGGCCGGCATGAATGTGGCCCGGCTGAACTTTTCACACGGAACCCACGCCGAGCAGCAGCATAAGATTGACCTGGTCAAATCTGTCCGGGAGAAGCTGCATCTGCCTATCGCCATTATGCTGGATACCAAGGGGCCGGAGTACCGGATCCGCACCTTTGAGAAGGGCTCTGTGACACTGAAGGAGGGGGACCGCTTCGCCTTCACCACAGAACAGATTGTGGGGGACAAGCACCGGGTATCGGTCAGCTACGCCGGACTGATCGACGATCTCAGCGTAGGGGACAAGATCCTGCTGAATAACGGACTCCTTGCCTTTGAGGTGGAGGAGCTCACTGCCACGGACGCCATCTGCCGCGTGCTGGCAGGGGGTGAGACCTCCAACAACAAGAGCATGAGTTTCCCCAACAAGGTCCTCAATCAGGTCTATCTCAGCGACCAGGACAAGGAGGACATCCTCTTTGGCATCCACAACGACGTGGACTACATCGCCTGTTCCTTTGTCTCCCGCCGTCAGGATTTGGACGACGTGCAGAACTTCCTCAATGAAAATGGGGGAGGGCACATCGGCTTGATCGCCAAGATTGAAAACCAGTCGGGCATCGATAATATTGAGGAGATTTGTCAGTCCTGCGAAGGCATCATGATCGGCCGCGGGGATCTGGGTGTGGAGGTGCCCTTTGAGAAGCTGCCGGCCATCCAGAAGCAGCTGATCACCAAGTGCCGCCTCTTGGGCAAGCGGGTGATCACCGCCACGGAGATGCTGGAGTCCATGATCCACAATATCCGGCCCACCCGGGCGGAGATCTCCGACGTGGCCAACGCCGTCTACGACGGCTCCTCGGCCATCATGCTCTCCGGGGAGACCGCCGCGGGCAAGTACCCGGTGGAGACGGTGGCCACCATGTCCCGCATCGCCGAGGAGACAGAGAGCTCCATCAATTACGCCAAGAAGTTCTACAGCTCGGATTTCCGTATCAAAAATACCGTGGACGCCATCTCCCACGCCACCTGCGGCGTGGCCATCGACATCGGTGCCAAGGCCATCGTGGCCTGCTCCCTCTCCGGCATGACCGGACGCATGGTCTCCCGGTTCCGCCCGCCGGTGGATATCCTGGGCCTCACCACCAACGAGCGCACCTGGCGCCGCCTGGCTCTGAGCTGGGGGGTCACCCCGGCCATCTGCGATGAGTTTACCTCCACCGACGTGCTCTTCTACTACGCCCAGAAGATGGCCAAGGACATCATGGGCCTGCAGAAGGGGGACAAGATCGTCATCACCGGCGGCGTCACCAACGGCCGCTCCGGCAACACCAACCTCCTAAAGGTGGACGTGATCTCTTAAAAGCGTCGGAAGAAAACGAAATCAGGGAGCAGGACAGGGCCGCGGGAATTCCCGCGGCCCTGTATTTGTGCAGGGTAGATTAAATTTAGAAAAATTATAGAAAAAGTATTGCACACTTTTACTGAATATGTTATAGGTAAATTAGAAAGGGAGGGGATTCCCATGGGCCGGTGACGCCGACTACTTTGCACAGCAACGCCTTTTGTTGGGAGAGACCACGGTTACGAACAAGAAAGGAGAAAGAAAAGAAGGCATATAGACGTTTCATCTGTCTGGTGTTGTCCCTTGTGTTTGTCCTTTCAACGGCTGTGTTCGCCAGCGGCGAGGAGAGCGGCAGTGAGGTGACGCAGTCCCAAAAGAACGGCATGATCTCCATGCTGAGCAGCATGGAGGCCCATAAAGAGGCTGTGGGACTGGACGGCGTGAATTTTTATGATTTGAAGGTGGGAAATCCTGTCCATGCCTACCACTATATTGGGAATCAATTTGTGGAGGGATACCAGCTCTATCCTCTGACAGAGGGGGACGACTTGGTGGCGTGGGCGATTCCTATTGGGGATAAGTACCAGATTACTACGTCGCTGGCCGGGAAGGTCAACGGACAGGTTTCGTGGAATGAGCCCTTCGCGCTGGTGTATAACAGGAGCCACGGCTACCTCTATTCGGGTGGACAGTTTACCGTTTTGACGGAGTTTGAGGAGGAGACCAGCCGCTCCGTCCTGCCGGTGGAGGGGCAGACCATGGCGGCGGGTGTTTCCGCTCCTGTCCTCGAGACGACGGCGCTGGCGGAGAGCGTCCCCTTGGGCTATACACCGGCATTGGTACCCCATGCGGCCAACGCGACAGTGATGTGCGGCATTACGCCGGTTTGCCAGAAACCGTATGACAAAATATGCTGGGCGGCATCCGTTGCCTGTATTGTGAATTACTGTGAAGATACGTCGTATAGTGCGGTAGATGTCGCAAGCTATCATTATGAGTCATCAAATCCATCAGTTTTTAATAAAGGCGTGGATTATAGATTGATTCCTTCCCTTTTTGCAGACTATGGGCTTCTATATACTTATGGAAATGCGCCCTCAGATAACATTATTCTAAAAAATTTGAATGCAGACTATCCCATTTATGCCCGGTTTATTCCCTTGAGTGGAAATGGGGGACATGCCTGTGTTATCTATGGAATCAACACCTCGGCAGGTTATGTCTATGTGATGAATCCGTCCTATGATCTGGATTATCAGACCAATCCGGAAGCAGCGTCGCCCTATTCGACTGCGGTTTATGATGCTGGTGAGGGGGGCTACACCTTTGTAAGTAATGACACTGGTTCTACATTTGTATTGGCAAAGGGAGTGTGTCGTTACTGGTAAGCAGAAAGAAGTTGCTTGTTCAGTTGAAAAGACAACCTTCTTTTAATAGGGGTGAATATAGAGACTGGAGGAGGTCCGCGTGATGGCGATTGTGTCAAAGCTCAAGGAGAGTATCCCGCTGATTCTCCTGCTCCTGCTGATGGCGGGTGCGGCGGTGTGGCTGCTCAATCCCATGGACCCCATCCACGGCATCACAGCGGAGGAGATCGAGCGGATTGAGCTTTTGAGGGGATCTGAGGCAGTTGTGGAGCTCAGTGAGGCGGAGCAGGCAGAGCTGGTGCCCCTGCTCAGCGAGATGCGGCTGTGGGGCTTTCCCACAACCACCTTGGAGAACATAGATGGCCTGCTGTCGCAGATGTTCCGCTTGGTGCTGAGGGGCGGGAGGGAGCTGGAGGTTGCCGCCGGCGGCGGGTACTACATCTTAAACGGTGTAGGCTATCGGCTGGGCTATGATTACGAGTTAGGGGAGGCCATCTCCTCCCTCTACACCGAGCTCTTTGAGCAGTACACCGGCCGCTGGCCCTACGGCTGACAGGACAAAAGCGCCGCCCGGATGGGCGGCGCTTCGCTGTCATGGGGTCTGCAGGGCGGTCACCCGCGGCGAAACCGGCGGCGGATCTCCTCCGCCCCCCGACGTAAAATTTCCTCAGTACTTCCCCCTAAGGCCGTATGCAGATAACGCAGCTCGTCGGCGGCCCCGGTGGGGTGGAACACGTGCCAGGCCCCGGCGTCGCTGCCTGGGGCGATCAAAGCGCCCATGGCCGCCCCCTCCGCCACACTGGAGAGCTGCCGGTCGGTGATCTCCCGCAGCACGGCGGCGCTGTAGCGCCCGCTGTGGATGATGTTGGCCGCCGGGGCTAAGGTGGGCACCCACACCGCGCCGCTGTCCGATAGGAGCCGCAGGGTCTCCTGGGACATGAAGTTCCCGTGCTCCACGCTGTCCACCCCGGCC
>CAJFUI010000090.1 GCA_904420145.1 uncultured Oscillospiraceae bacterium | reverse complement strand
GATGACCCCTCCATGGTCCGCATGCTGGAGGACCTCACCGGTGTCAACGCCCGTCAGATCCCCTTGGACGACCCGGAGACCATGAGCCTCTTTACCTCAAGCAAAGCGTTAGGCTTTGAGGATGACGAGATCCTTGGTCCCACCGGAGCCGTGGCCATCCCGGAGTTCAATACGAAGTTCACCCGCCAAATGCTGGTGGATACCCAGCCCAAGGATTTCAACACTCTGGTCCGCCTCTCCGGCTTTTCCCACGGCACCGACGTGTGGCTGGGCAATGCCCGGGAGCTGATCCTCAGCGGCACCGCCTCCGTTACTGAGACGGTGGGCTGCCGGGACGATATCATGCTGTATCTGATCCAGATGGGCTTGGACCCCAAAATGAGCTTCAAAATCATGGAGGCGGTGCGAAAGGGCAAGGTGAAAAAGGGGGGCTTCGAGCCGGGCTGGGAGGAGGCCATGCGGGAGCACAAGGTGCCCGACTGGTACATCGAATCCCTTGCGAAGATCGGCTACCTGTTCCCCAAGGCCCACGCGGTGGCCTACGTGATGATGGCCTTCCGCATCGCCTGGTTCAAGGTCCACTATCCGCTGGCCTTCTACGCCACCTTCTTCACCGTCCGGGCTAAGGCCTTCGACGCGGAATTCTGCTGCGCCGGGTTAGATGCGGTGAAGCGGAAGATTTTGGAGATCCAGAACAACAAGGACGCCTCCGCCGTGGAGCAGGACCTCGCCACCACCCTTGAGGTGTGCTACGAGTTCTACCGCCGGGGGTTCCACTTCAAAACCATAGATATCTATCGATCCGATGCCACCAAGTTCCTTGTGGACGGCGACGGGCTGATTCCCCCCTTTACCGCTGTCCACGGCTTGGGGGAAACTGCGGCTTTGGACACAGTGGAGAAGCGGGCGGGGAAAGAATTCGTCTCTGTTGAAGAGTTTGCCTCCTGCTGTAGCAAGCTCAGCAAGACCCACATTGAGCAGCTCAAGGCCCTCGGCGCCTTCGCCGGCATGGCGGAGACCAGCCAGATCAGCCTCTTTTGAGCGGGAGAATCGTCGTCAAAGACAGCGGCCTCACCATACTGTGAAATTTTTAACTAAATTGTTGTAATTGCAACTTACATGGGAAACACGCTGTGCTATCATAAAGAAAAACAAAATAAAGACCAAGGGAGAGGAATATGAAAGAGCTATATGTAACCGACGCGGTCCGCTATATTGGTGTGGACGACAAGACCATCGACCTGTTTGAGAGCCAGTACCATGTGCCCAACGGGGTCTCCTACAACTCCTATGTGATTTTGGATGAGAAGGTGGCCGTCATGGACACGGTGGACCGCCGGGCCACTGAGGCGTGGCTGGCCAATTTAGAGGAGGCGCTGGACGGACGAACTCCGGACTATTTGGTGGTCCACCACATGGAGCCGGACCACGCGGCCAACATACAGACCTTGGCGGAGAAGTATCCCCACATGCAGATTGTGGGCAACTGCAAGACCTTTGCCATGATGGAGCGCTTTTTCACCTTTGATCTGGCAGAGCGGAAGGTGGAGGTGAAGGAGGGGAGCACCCTTTCTCTCGGCAGCCACACCCTGACCTTTGTCATGGCCCCCATGGTCCATTGGCCGGAGGTTATGGTGTCCTATGAGTCCAGTGAGAAGATCCTCTTCTCGGCCGACGGCTTTGGCAAGTTCGGCGCTTTGGATGCGGAGGAGCCATGGGAGGACGAGGCCCGGCGCTACTACCTCAACATCGTGGGCAAGTACGGCGCCCAGGTGCAGGCCCTGCTGAAGAAAGCCGCCGGGCTGGATATCGCCATGATCTGCCCCCTCCACGGCCCGGTGCTGAAGGAGAACTTAGGCTACTATATCGGCCTCTACGACAAGTGGAGCCGCTACGAGCCGGAGATCGACGGCGTGTTCATCGCCTTTGCCTCCATCCATGGCAACACCGCCAAGGCTGCCCGGCTGCTTGGCGAGAAGCTGGAGCAGCGGGGGATCAAGGTGAAGGTAGCGGACCTGAGCCGTGCCGACATGGCCCAGTGCGTGTCCGATGCCTTCCAGTACAGCAGGATGGTCTGCGCTGCCGCCAGCTACGACGGCGGGCTGTTCCCGCCCATGGAGGACTTCCTCCACCACCTGCGGTCCAAGACCTATCGCTGCCGGACAGTGGCCTTGGTGGAAAACGGCACCTGGGCCCCCAGCGCCGGCCGGTGCATGCGAGAGCTGTTTTGTCAGATGAAGGACATCCGCCTTCGGGAGGAGACGGTGTTGATCCCCTCCACGGTGAAGCCGGAGACCGAGGCACAGCTGGAGCAGCTGGCCGACTGGCTGACGGAGAACGAAAAAGCCTGAGAGCCAAAGCCGCTGAGCGCTTATCACAAGAAAAAGACCGGAGAGGCTGTCTCTCCGGTCTTTTTTGTTATGGGATTCTGTTCTATGGAAATGCTACCCTTCAATGCCCAGCTGGATCCACAGATCGCTGTACAGGGTCTGGATATCGCTGGGGAGGGCCAGATAGGCCTCGCAGTTGGCCAGCACATCGGCGGGGGCGGCCATTACCTCATAGAGCTCGGGGGCCAGCTCCTCGCCGTAGTTCTCCGCATAGTAGGCGGGATACTGTTCCAACGCCTCGGCGTTGGGGGAGGCGTACCAGATAAAATCCATATTGGCCAGAGAGGACTCGGTCTTGCAGATGAAGTTGATCCACTCCTCTGCCTCCTCCTTGTGCTCGGCGTCCTTCAGCACGCACATGGCGTCCACGAACCAGTTGCTGCCCTCCTTGGGCACCACATAGCGCAGGTCATTGTTGTTGGCGTACATGGAGAGAAAGTCGCCGGCGTAGTAGACGCAGATGGCGGTCTCGCCGCCCTCCATTTTATCATAGAGCTGATCCATGAAGAAGCCCTGATAGACACCGTTGGCCTTGGCCTCGCTGAGGAGCTCATAGGCCTCCTGAATCTCTGCCTCATTCGTGGTATTGATGGAGTAACCTAAATACATCAGCGCCACGCCGATGGCATCCCGGGGGTTGCCGATCATGCCTACCTGACCGGCGTACTGGGGGTCAAAGAGGACGCTCCAGCTGTCGATCTCCTCATCAATCTTGGCGGAGTTGTAGATGATGCCGAGGGTGCCCCAGGTGTAGGGGACACTGTATTTGTTCTCCGGGTCATAGGTCAGATTCTTGTACTGGTCGTCGATGAGGGAGTAGTTGGGGATGTTGTCGAAGTTCAGCTCCGCCAGCATGTCCTCAGCGATCATCTGGGCGATCATGTAATCGGAGGGGACAATGACGTCGTAGTCCGTCCCGCCCTGCTTGATCAGGGAGTACATGCTCTCGTTGCTCTCCGCCTCCGAGTAGTTGACGGTGATACCGGTCTCCTCCTCAAACTGGTCAATGAGATCCGGGTCGATGTTCTCGCCCCAGCCGCACACGTTGACCACCCGTCCGCTTCCGCCGCCGGAGCAGCCGGTCAGGGTGAAGCCCAGTACCATGGACAGGGCCAGCAGTAGAGAAAATGTCTTTTTCAATGGATGATTCCTCCTAAACATTATGCAATCTAACAGCGGAGCTCTCCCTCCGCCAAATGTTGAAACCAAAGCTGTATTTCAGCGGCGGACCTCCGCTGTTTTTTTGATGGCCTTCTCCTGCCGTGCCTCCCGGACATTGACAATAATCAGAAGGAGCAGCACGGTGACAAAGAGCAGGGTGGAGACGGCATTGATCTTGGGGCTGATGCGCCGCTTGGTCATGCCGTAGACCACCATGGCCAGGGTAGAGGTGGCAGACCCGGCGGTGAAGTAGGAGATGACAAAGTCATCCACGCTCATGGTGAAAGCGATGAGCATTCCAGAGACGATGCCGGGCTTGATCTCCGGCAGCACCACCTTCCAGAAGGCCTGCATCCAGGTGCAGCCCAGGTCCTGGGCCGCATCCACCAAATTCCTGTCCATCTGCCGGAGCTTCGGCATAATGGAGAGGATCACATAGGGGATGTCGAAGGTGATATGGGCGATGAGAAGCGTGCCAAAGCCCATGTGAAGGTTCTCCGGCAGGGTAATAACGCTCTGGACGCCGTTGAACCACTCCGCCACTGAACCCCATAGGCCGAAAAAGGCCACAAACAGCAGGCACAGACTGACGCCGGTGACAATGTCCGCATTGGTCATGGGGATGTTGTTGACGGTCATCAGGGGGGCGCGCAGCCGCCGCTTCATATTGTAGAAACCGATGGCGGCGAAGAGGCCAGCCACTGTGGCGATCAGGGTGGCCAGCAGGGACACCAGCAGGGTGGTGGAGAGGGCGCTCATAATGGAGCTGTCCTGCAGGAGCTCCGAGTACCAATCCAAAGTAAATCCCTGCCAAACGGTGCGGCTCTTGGAGTCGTTGAAGGAGAAGACAATGAGCACAAAGATGGGCGCGTAGAGGAAGAAAAACACCAGCGCCATGAAAAGACGGTTGAGGGGAGAGGTCTTTGTTCTCATAGCATCACCGCCTGTTCTTCTCCCTCACCAAAGCGGTTCATGATGGCCATGCAGACCACCACAATGACCATCATCACCAGGGCGATAGCGGAGCCCAAATAGGGGTTGTAGGCCATGCCGGTGAACTGCATCTCGATCAGATCGCCCAGCAGCAGCTCGTTGCTGCCGCCAAGGAGCTTGGAGATAGCGAAGGTGGACACCGAGGGGACAAATACCATGGTGATCCCGGAGAGCACGCCGGGGAGGCTCAGGGGAAAGATCACCTTCCGGAACACCCGGGAGGTGCCGGCCCCCAGGTCCCGTGCCGCCTCGATCAGGCTGTCATCCAGCTTGACGATGACAGAGTAGATGGGCAGCACCATAAAGGGCAGGTAGTTATAGACCATGCCCAACACCACGGCGCCGGAGGTGTTGATCATGTGGAAGAACTCCATGTCGGTGGCCCGGGCGGTGTCCAGGGCCCACTGGGTACCCAGCAGATCGTTGAGCAGGGCTACCGGGCCGCTGTTGAGGGCGGCGCAGAGGCTGTTGAGACCGCTGTTGATCCAATTTCCCAAGTCGATGATCCCGACGGCGGAGAAGAGCTGGTTGAGCAGCCCCGTGTCCTCCAAAATAGACATCCAGGAGTAGGTCCGCAGGAGAAAGTTCATCCACATGGGCAGCATAATCAGCATCATGGCCACCCGCTGCACCCCGGCGGTCTCCCGGGCCAGCACATAGGCCAGAGGATAGCCGATGAGCAGGCAGAGCAGGGTGGCGATGATAGCCAGCTCAAAGGAGCGGGTGAAGACGATGAGATAGTCCCCCATCTTGGCAAAGTTGTCCAAGGTGAGGTGCAGCGTCAGGCTGCCAAACTGGATCACAAAGCCGCCCTCCGCCGCGCTGAAGGCGTAGACCACCACTAAGATAATGGGGGCCACCACAAACAGCGCCATCCACACCACATAGGGCAGGGCAAAAAAGCCGCGTCTATTCCTCATGGCTCTCCTCCTCGTCCTCCTCGTCGAGGAGGGTGACGTCATCCATCTCGTCGTACTCCTCGGAGTAGGAGGAGTAGTCGCCGAACATGCCGGAGTATTCGCTCTTGTGCATGATGTGGATGTCGTCGGGGTTGAGGACAATGCCGATGTTCTCCCCCACGCCGTGGAAGTCCGTGGTCTGGATCAGCCACTTGTACCCCTTGAAGTCCACGATGGTGTCGTAGTGGACGCCCTTGAAGGTGACGGAGGTGACAGTGCCCCGCAGCTGGCCCTGCTCCGGGGCGACAATGTCGATGTCCTCCGGCCGGATGACCACATCCACCGGCTCCATGGGGGCAAAGCCCTTGTCGAGGCACTTAAACTTGCGGTTGAAAAACTCCACCACGTAGTCCTCATGCATGATGCCGTCGAGGATATTGGACTCGCCGATAAAATCCGCCACAAAGGCGTTCTTCGGCTCGTTGTAGATGTCGATGGGGCTGCCGATCTGCTGGATGCGGCCCTGATCCATCACCACGATGGTGTCGGACATGGCCAGAGCCTCCTCCTGATCGTGGGTGACATAGATAAAGGTGATGCCCATCTGCTGCTGGATGCGCTTGAGCTCGTTCTGCATGTCCTTGCGCAGCCGCAGGTCCAGGGCGCCGAGGGGCTCGTCTAACAGCAAAACCTTGGGCCGGTTCACAAGGGCCCGGGCGATGGCCACCCGCTGCTGCTGGCCGCCGGAGAGCTCAGTGACCTTCCGGTTCTCAAAGCCCTTGAGGCTCACCACCTCCAGCATCTCCATCACCCGCTCTCGGATCTCACGCTCCGGCAGCTTCACCTTTTTCTTCTTCCCGTTCACCTCTGCCTCCTTGGGAATCCGGAGGCCGAAGGCCACGTTCTCAAAGACGTTCAGGTGTGGGAAGAGGGCGTAGCGCTGGAAGACGGTATTCACCTGCCGCAGATGGGGGGGAATATCATTCATCCTCACCCCGTCGAACAAAACTTCACCGGAAGTAGGCGTGATGAAGCCGCCAATGATGCGCAAGGTGGTGGTCTTGCCGCAGCCACTGGGTCCGAGCAGTGTGAGGAACTCACTGTCATTGAAATATAGGTTGATGTGGTCGAGAACCTGCTCGCCGTCAAACGCCATGCAGCAATCTACAAGGCGAATCAGCTCTTTGGACATTATCCTCCCCCGTTTCCTTGAAAATCTCTCTCTATTTTGGGCAGATTTGCCCGGTATGAACCAAATTGGATAGACAGAAAATCGCCTGTCTTTCCCGAGCGTCGTTTCATGGAAAAACAGGCAAGGACAATATATCGAAATAATGGGAAAATGTCAATAGATTGGGGAAAAAGATTTTGTAAAATATAGGGAAAGAGGAGGGCTTTTCCGACGGGCTGGCCCAGCCGCAGGCGGGATGCCACTTTGCTTTGTGCGATATCAACAAAAATAATCAAAATACGAAAAATATATTGTATTTTTTAACCATATGTGATACAGTAAAAATATAAAATCAGTGAAGGGGATGATATATGATTTTTATTGCATAAGATAAGAATGACCCCAATTATGCATGATCTACGCAGGTACTATTAGTAAGAATAGTGAGGGAAAGAAAGAGGTAAACATGATGAAAAAATTATTTTCAATTTTTTTCGCGTTGTGTATGATTTTTTCGCTATTCCCTGCAAATGCAAATTTCGGTAATTATTCTTATGAACAGATTTCGGCAAAAGTTTTTCAAGATGTCTATACACAAGGTAACAATTTAATGGCTGTTACAACGATCAGCTATGAGACAGTAAATGAAATAACAACTTATTTCAGTGATAATGTAATGAGTGTATCTGGCCAAATTGTTACTGGGCGCCCCTTTGATATATCTATTTTTTATGCGAGTGGTCAGGTAACATCAGCCATGGATACATGTAATTCTTATGAAGTATTATCAATATCTCAGTTTGATGGATTCATTCGGATAGTCCTGCAGGATTATCTATCGGATGATATTTTGTATATTGATATTCATGGTTCTGTATTGCCAACATTTGAATCATATTTATTAAATTGGTATGATGATTTAGTTGTTCCTATAATTGTTCATGAACCAACTATCACTCCTCTATATGAGCAAAATTTCAGGACACGTACATATACAAGTACTTCTGAAGTATTAGGAGAAGAGTATAAGGAAGTTATGGAAGTGCAAATAGAGGTTGAGTATCCTAACTCGATAACACCTAATACACCAGGAGTTTTCTTCTCATCTCTTAGTATTTTGTCTTCGAAAACAACTCATACTGCTTTTAATGGTAATGTAACTGTGCAGAATGGAAATAGCCTTAGGATTAACGATATAAAAATGCATGTTGCTACACCTAAAAATGAGTATATTAGATGGGTAGACGTAAATTGCCAAGGGACAAGATATGATAGTGGCGGTATATACATGAATTTTGAATTATCTATTCCCAAAACGCCATTGTCTATTGGCGTGGATCTGCCTGAGTATCAACTGCTAACTTCGGGAATGCATGGTGACTATTCGTTCCCCCCTACTTCAGAGGGAGGGGTAATGGCTGCGTGTTTTAATTGGGATTACATACTTTCTGATGGAGCAAATAGCTCAAGTAGTAGTTTCGGAGATTTTGTAGATGTTCAAATGACAATACTTGTTGATGAGGAAGATTTGACGTTAGGAGCTAAAGCATTACCTATTCGTTGGGAGTATGTGGTAACCAGTTCTGGCGATTGTAACGGTGTTGCAGTAAATCTTTATCGGAAGGATGAAACACAAAATATGACAATGGCCCATATGCTGGTTAATTCTTAAATAATTCTTATAAGGTCATGGGGAAAAAGCGCCAAATTCTACTTGTCGTTGCGGTTATTTTTATAGTATATATCCTTGTCCAGATTGGCGAATCTGTCGTGGATCGGAAAAAGGATGATATCATTTTTCAAAACGCCAATTTATGTGGAGCGTTTGGAATCCGTTACCATACGGATGCTCCTGCCGACGATGTGGAGCTTTTAAGGATCGTGTGGCCGGTTTCTTACTGGGAAGAACCTCTCTTTGGCGAACGCGTGACGGTTCCTAAGGATTTTTCCATTAAGCCCTATTTTGATCTCGTTCTTTCCAGTTTGACCATGCAAGATGCGGTGCCTGAGCTACAAGGGAGCTCACGGGAGATTGCAGTTGTCTTTTACCTCTGTGAAGAGCCTCCGCCAAAGGATATTCCAACCTTTTTCTATTGTGGGGCGTACCACATCCCATGGTTTGACGGTGCCTTTTATGCAGTGGACAATGTGGAGATGCTGACAGCAGTTTTGGATGAACTAAAAATGGCGGAGTATCCCGTTTTATCCCGAAGTCCTCTTTACAATGAGGATGTGTATGAACTGACCATTCCTGATCCGTAGAAAGCGCCCTCTTCCGTAGGCTGACAGACCAAAAGCGCCGCCCAGATGGGCGGCGCTTTCCCCTTTTATGCAAAATACTTCTTCACAAAGGGCACGTCCGTGACCTGAAATTCCCGGCCCCGGAGGGGCGTGAGGATCCCGGCGTCGGTGGGGAAGTCGAAGCGGAGGTAGTAGCTGTAGAGGGCCTGCCGGGTCTCGCCGTAGCGGCGGTTGACCGCCCCGCGGCCGTATTTTCCGTCCCCAAGGAGGGGACAGCCCAGGTCGGCAAAGGAGGCGCGGATCTGGTGGGTCCGGCCGGTAAGGAGCTCCGCCTCCACCAGGCTCAGCTCCCCACGGGTCTGGAGGGTTTTGTACAGCGTCACCGCCGTCTTGGCCCCCGGCGCCGGGCGGTGATAGACGGACACCTGATTCTTGGCCTCATTTTTCAGGAGGAAGCACTGGATTTTGCCTGCAGGCGGCTTGGGGCGTCCAACGGTGATGCAGAGATACTTCTTGGTGATCTCCCGGTCCCTGATCTTGTCGTTGAGGATCCGCAGGGCTTCGGCGTTTTTGGCGGCCATGACGATGCCGCCGGTGTTGCGGTCGATACGGTTGGCCAAGGCGGGGGTGAAGGCGTTCTCCCACCGGGGGTTCCACTCCCGCTTCTGATAGAGGTAGGCCTGCACGTGGTTGATAAGGGTGTTGACCTTCTCGTGCTCATCGGCGTGGACCACCAGCCCCGGCCGCTTGTCCAGCAGCAGGAGGTTCTCATCCTCGTAGAGGATGGTCAGCTTGGGGGTGAAGAGGGTGAGAAAGAGGTTGTCCTCTCTCGGCGCGTCGAAGAACTCGTCGTTGATATACAGCTCCAGCACATCCCCCGGCTGCAGCCGCTGGTCCCGCTGACAGCGCTGGCCGTTGCATTTGATGCGCTTAATGCGGATATACTTCTGGAGCAGGGCGGGGGGAAGGAGGGGCAGCGCTTTGGCCACGAAGCGGTCCAGCCGCTGGCCCGCGTCGTTTTTTCCAACGGTCAGCTCCCGCATGGCGGCGCCTCCTTTCTCCTCAGTCCTTCCAGTGGATCTCCCCGCCGCAGCGGGGACAGCGTGTGGTGTTGCGGCGGCTGCTCCGGATGGAGATCACCGCTTTGCTGCAGTAGGGGCAGCGCAGGTAGAGCAGCTGGAATACGGTGGATACCACCGTGAGACCGATGAACAGGCCCAGCCCCGCCGCCGGTTCCATGGGAACGCCGGGAAGGAAGCCGGCGATGAGGGCGATCACACCGATCACCAGCAGGCCGGAGGACAGCCGGGCATATTTTCTTGACAGACCCATCGAAAAGACCTCCCTATGAACAGCTTAGCCCCATTGTAGCGAAGTTTCAAAAATATTGCAAGAAAAATTGGAAAAAGTATTTGACAATACCGGAGTTATCCACTATAATACTATTCGTGTCTTTATGAGGTGTGCTATGCGCTTGAATGTCAAAAAGATCATCAACGCCCCCGGAGCGCGGCAGGATTTCCAGTTTTCAATGGACCTGTCCAATGTGGAGTTCGGCGGTTTGTATCCGATACAAAAACCGGTTGTGGTTACCGGCGATGTGCGGAACATTGCGGGGATGCTTCTGCTGCAATTCGAGGCGAGCACGGTTTTGAGCTCTGTGTGTGACCGCTGTATGAAGGCGTTCGACAACCCCAAGACTGTCCGCGGCGAGTTTATGCTGGCCGAGGAGGTCCAAAGCGAGGAGAACGACGACATTATTCTGCTGGAGAACGACGAGTTCGACCTAAGCGAGGTGGCCAGAACCGCCTTTATCTTAGGGATGGACACAAAAACCCTTTGCCGGGAGGATTGCAAGGGCCTTTGCCCCAAGTGCGGTGCCGATCTCAACCAAGGGAGCTGCGGCTGCAGCAAGAAGGACGTAGACCCCCGATTGGCGGTGCTTGCAAAGCTTCTTGACAAGGACCAGTAAGAAATGTAGGAAATCATCCAAATTCAGATATACAGGAGGTGTCATACATGGCAGTCCCCAAGGGTAAAGTCTCGAAGGCAAGACGCGACAAGCGGCGCAGCTCCCACTGGAAGCTGGAGGTCCCCGGCTTGGTCAAGTGCCCCAAATGCGGTGCTATGCGCCTGCCCCATAGAATGTGCCAGGAGTGCGGTACTTACAACGGCCGTCAGGTCAAGGTTGTAAAGTCCAGCGTTGCTGAGTAATTCTTCCTTAGAAGAAGGCCCCTACGGCCTTCTTCTTTTTTTGTCCTTTTGGAATGGGCGTACCTTGAAAGCGGCAGATGGGCACAAGAGAAGGAAGAGGAATCAAAATGATGTTTGTGCAATTCGACTTTTTGGGAAAATGTGGATAAAAAATGAAAAACAAAAGAAAAGGCGAATAGAATGGAGAAAGCTGCGATATTCTTTGCTAAAAATTAACCAGAATTTGATGTTATTCATAAAAATTTAAGATTTAGAATTTGGACAATTTGCCAAAAAAGGTGTATAATGGGACCATCATGAGAGAAAGCTCTCCCCTGAAGAAGGGAAGAGGAGGAGGCAAACTGCGGGGTTAGTCAAAGGTCCCCTCAATAATGGAGGGGAGTGATGCGCTGTGTTCTGCCTGCTGTGGGGTTCCATAGCGGCGCAGCCTGTGCCCCTTGCGGCAACCGGGCTTTAAGATGCCG
>CAJFUI010000089.1 GCA_904420145.1 uncultured Oscillospiraceae bacterium | reverse complement strand
GCCTCGTCCAGGGAGTTGCCCGCCGCCCCCACCTCCACCAGAAGGCTGCCGGTGGTGCAGTGCTGGTTGTACCGGGAGTTGCGCAGGGTAATGGGCCGCATCAGCGTGGGGTGGTCCTGGGCGATGGTGTTCTGCACCGCCGCCGCCAGTTTCAGATTCTCCAGCCAATTCTCGTGGGGCGCTCCGCTGCCGCCGCTGCCCATGACCAGCGTCAGCTGGGCCGCCGTGCCCTCCGGCTCCGCTGAGACCACCTTATAGGGGTTGCCCTCGCTGTCGGAGATGGCGTCCCGGTGGATGTCCAGGACAAAGGAGATGGAGGGGTACTTCTCCAAATAGCTCTCGATGGAGGCCAGGGAGCGGTCATAGGCGCCGTTGTACTCCGGGTAGTCGTAGAGAGTCCTGTCGTGGATGGAGGAAATACCGTACTGGGACAAAACAGAGGCGATCTCGTCCCCCACCCGCACCACATTGTAGTTGGTGTCCAGGGTCCGGCTCTCGCTGCTCTCCTCATACTCCTCCCCCGGCGGCATGGTGTAGGCCTCGCTGCCGTGGCTGTGGATAATCAGCACCTGGGGTTCCTCAGCGCCCAGCTGGGCGGCAAAGCCCCCCTCCAGATCCGCCGCAGTGAGGGGGTTGTCGGAGTAGTTATTGATATAGGCCAGACCGCTGACCACGTACCCGTCCGGGGAGGTAGGAATCAGCGTCTTAGGGGTGACGCCGTTGTCACGGAAGGTCAGAGGCGCCTGCTCCGGCTCCACCGGCTCCTCCCGGATGGGCTGCTCCGTGCGCTCGGTCTCCCCCTCCTCGCTGTCGTCAGGGGACTGCAGGGCGAGAATCGCCTCTCTGCTGCCCAGCAGCAGAGGGGACTGCCCGATCACCAGCGCCGTGGCGGCATTGAGCCATCCGTCGCCCTCCCGGCTGTCCCCCAGTTCATGGCGCAACAGAGCCACGCTCAGCCGCCCCTGCTCGCTCAGCTCGCTCAGCGCCCCGCTGAGGGTGCTGCTGCCGGCGGTGGCAAAGATGACCCAGAGCACGGTCACCGTCAGGGTGATGGCCCCGATGCGGCGGGGGATCTGACTTTTTCTTCTCCTTTTCATGTGCATCAACTCCTTACCACACCATATGCTTGTCCTTGGAAAAAAGAACGGTTGCGCCTGTCCTTTTTTCATGGTATCCTTGAAAGGAGTGAGACGATTAACCGGCAGAGAAAGGGCGGATGCGCAGTGGGAAAATTTGACGGAGTGCTCTTGGTCAGCGACTTCGACAACACCTTGGTCTACACCCAAAGGACCTTTGAGGAGGGAGCGGCGGTACCCCAGCTCTCCCCCTATAACCACCGGCGGATCCGCTATTTCATGGAGAACGGGGGCCGCTTCGCTGTGGCTACCGGCCGGACGTGGCAGCTGATCCGCCCCTATCTGCCGGAGATCCCCACCAACGCCCCCTGCGGCGTGGGGAACGGGGCCGGGCTGGTGGACATCCCCACTGGGCGCTACCTCTACCGGAACTTTCTTCCCGATGAGGTGGCAGGGCATATGGAGGAGGTCCTCCGCGCCTTCCCCGACCTCAGCTGCGAGATCTTCCGGGGAGACGACTGTTCCGACGCCATCAACCCCTGCGACTTCACCTATTACCATGCCCAGTCCGCCGGCTACGCCTTTCGTACGGTGAAAAGCGTGGCAGAGTGCCCCCTCCCCATTGTAAAGATCCTCTTTGAGGGGACCGAGCGTCAGGGGGTGACGGCTATTGCCGAGTTTATCCGCTCCCGGCCCTGGGCTGGACGGTGCGAACTGATCTTCTCCAGCGATATCCTGCTGGAGCTCACCGCACGAAACGCCACCAAGGGGGTTTTAGTGGAGCATCTGGCCGCCTATTGCGGCGTGGACAGGGAGCACCTCTACTGTATAGGGGATCAGAAGAACGACCTCTCCATGCTCGAGGCGGCCAAGGAGGGCTTCGCCCCCTCCAACGCCGTGGAGGCCGTGAAAAACAGCGGCGTCACGGTGGTGGGCCACTGTGAGGAGGGAGCTGTGGGACAGGTGATTGACCTGCTGGACCAGCGCTATTGACATACTGCCGCCGCCAAGGGCGGCAGTTTTTTTGCTTCGCGCCTTCAGCGGCGGGGCTGTTTCGCGCTTTCGAGCGCGAGGTCCTTTTGGCTCGGCCCAAAAGGACCCAAAAGCCCGCCTAAGAACCCATGGTTCTTAGGAATCTCCTTTTCCCAGCCGGAGTTCGTCCTCCTATCACCGGCGTGTGGCTATCGAGAGGACTTCTGCACCCGCCCCGGGCGTTACGCCCTGCTGCAGCGAGGCACTTAACACTTTCTTTCCCCATGAGGAGCGCCTGCTGCGGTGAGAGTGGGGCAGACTGCCAACGCGCGAAACAATAGAATGCCACTCCCCACTCAACCGCCGCAGCAGCCCTTAGCGGAGCGGAAAGGGCGGGTACAGGACGGTGGTCAATACAGTGCTTCACCGGGACTAAAGGAATCTGCGAGGCAAGAAAATTTCGCGATGTTCTTCACCCCCACCCAGTTCTCGGGGTTCTTAGGGGCTCCGCCCCTAAGCTGACTTTTGGTGACTTTTGTCTCTGAACAAAAGTCACTCGCGCCCGGGGGCGCGAAAGCCCCCCAAACAAAAGCTTCCCGCTTTTGCGGGGCCCCCGGATTTGACTCAAATGGCCGGGCAAAGCCCGCCCATTTCATGGTCCAGACCACCTTCTCTTGGCCGTTCCGGCCAATTCACCTTGAGG
>CAJFUI010000088.1 GCA_904420145.1 uncultured Oscillospiraceae bacterium | reverse complement strand
GTAGTTGAGCTTGAGCAGCCAGTCGGCGTTGTTGAGCATCAGGGCCTTTCCCTCGCCGAAGTCAATAAAACGCTCCATCTGCTTTTTAAAGCAGTCACAGTTGTGTTGAATGGTCTCCGGGGTCATCATGTTCCGCATGTCCGTGCGGCCCGAGGGATCCCCGATATAGCCGGTACCTCCGCCGATGAGGGCGATGGGCCGGTTGCCCGCCATCTGCAGCCGCTTCATCAGGCACAGGGCCATGAAGTGGCCCACGTGGAGGCTGTCCGCCGTGGGATCAAAGCCGATATAGAAGGTGGCCTTGCCGTTGTTGATCATCTCCCGGATCTCATCCTCACTTGTGACCTGCGCGATCAGGCCCCGGGCAACCAATTCTTCGTAGATCTGCATCAATCTTTCCCTTTCTTGCTTTTGTTGATATTTGTCATTTTATTGATTGTTATAAATTTATATTACATTCTGTATTATAGCAGCTGCTGGCCGTTGATCACCAGATGAAAGCGCAGGCCCAGCTTCTCCGCCGCCTTCCGGCAGAGAATCATCCGCCCCAAGAAGATCTCAAAGTAGTCCATCACCGCGCACATCTCCGTATCCACCGTCAGTGTTAAGGTGATAGTCTGATGCCCCTCGTCAATTTTTGTGTTGGAGGAGGTGACCGCGTAGTTGACCCGGTCGTGGATATCGAAGGTGGAGATATCCCGGTTGCGGACCCGGGAGCGGCGCACATCGGTCTTGTCCCCGAGGATCAGCGCCGCGGCCACCGGGTTCACCGCCTCCGCCGTCCCCTCGTCGTGGTTGCCGATAGCGGTGACAATGGTGGCGATGTCCGCCGGATCAGCGCCCATGTTGTCCAAGATCCGGAAGGCCATGACGGCGCCGCTCTGGGCGTGGTCGATGCGGTTGACCAGGTTGCCGATATCGTGGAGATACCCGGCGATCCGGGCCAGCTCCGCCTCCCGCTCGCTGTAGCCCATGGTGAGCAGGATGTAGCTGGCGGTGTCCGCCACCTTCAGCACATGGGGAAAGCTGTGTTCCGTAAAGCCAAGGGCCCGCAGGGACTCATTGGCCCGCTCAATATAGATCCGGATAGCCGGATTGTTGCGCACGTCGTCAAAGGTAAGCAAGGGCAGGTTCCTCCTTTTCCATAAAGCTATTGGATCAAAAAAAGCCCTCCGTCCCATAACGGGACAGAGGGCAAAAAGACGCGGTACCACCTCTGATTCTCCCCTGCCTCGCGGCAGAGGACTCGGGAAGTCGGTGAGACTTCGCACGCTGTAACGGGCGTTCCCGTCCGCCGCCTACTGCCCGCTTGGACCGGGGTTCGGGGCGCAGCTCCGAGAGGTATTCACCGTCTCCCGCTCTCCCCCTTCCACCATCCGGGGGCTCTCTGGGCAGCCAAGCAGGCGGCTACTTCTTCTCTTCATCGCTTTTGTTCGATAGTGTGCCCATTATATCGGGGAAAATTTCGTTTGTCAACGGTTTTCTTTCGCAGTCACAAGGCGGCGGGCCTTATGAGCCCTGCCCACCCTTGTCCTGCTCCTCCCAGTAGGCCGGGAGAAAGCGGGCGATCCCCTCTGTCAAATAGGCCACGTTCTCAGCGGAGAGGACGGTGTCCTTCTTGGTGCGCAGATGGGGGATGTAATACCCGAGGCCGCTCAGACGGTGGCAGGCGGCCACGCCCACATGGAACTTAAACTTCCGGTGGTCGGAGGGGTAGTAAACCAGTCCCTTGTCCAGTATGCGGCCTTTCACGGCCTCCGTCTCCGGGAAGGCATCTGTCAGCGCGGCGATCAGATTCTCATCCCACCGGGAGTATTTGCTGGGCATCAGCAGCATATGCTCCCCGTCGCCTACACAGTCGAAATTCAGGAAGAGACAGCTCTCCGCGGCGCGGCTGTGCTCCCGCTTGAAGGCCTTGGCCCCCAGGAGGTTGCGCTCGTTGTTGTCAAAAAAGACGAAGCACACCCGCTTGTCCTTGGGAATCGCCTTGGCGATGGCCAGCAGCGTCAGCACGCCGGAGGTGTTGGCGTTGGCGTTGCTGGGGTTGGCCGGGCCAAAGGCGGAGAGGTACAAAATAAGCAGCGCCAGCACAAGGAAGAGGGGAAGCGTCAGCCCAGGCTGATTGATAGGAAAGGTAATGACAAAGGAGAGCACCACCGCCGCCGCCATCAGCACAATAGCGAAGAGAAAGTGGTAGAGCACATGGGCAGCCACATTGGTGGGGGAGATGAAGTTTGGCACCAGCATGCGGGAGGCGGTGTCGTAGTGGGCGGTCAAAAACACCGTGGCCCGGTCCGGGTCCCCGGCGACCACATTGACGCTGCCGTTGAACCGCCCGTAGGTTTCCTCCTTAGGACGGTACCCGGCGTGCTTGAGCTCCTTACGCAGCCACTCCCGAAAGTCGGCCTTCTGCGCCGCGGTCTTTCGGACCGGAAAAATGGTCAGCAAAATTTCTCTGTATTTCTCTATGGTTTCCATGGGACCTCCTCTTCCCTATCGGGGACTCAGACACTGCAGCAGCCGCCGACAGTCGCCGGAGGTTCTGCAGACGGTGGTTTTATCGCCGTACCGGCGGGCCAGGGCCTCGTAGGCCTCCCGGCGCTCCCTGCTTCGCCCCTCCCAGAGGAGCCAGCGGACAAACTCCCCGTCCAGCTTCTCCACACAGCCGGCCGCCATGGATTCCCGCACCTGTCCGCGGTTGGTGAAATACCGCTTTACTGCACGAAAAAAGCACGTCCACCGGGGCAGCAGCAGCAAAATGATCCAATCCGCCTCTAAAAAGCGCCGGGCGGCGGAAAAATCAGAGAGATAGTTGCCGTCGATCACCCAGCTCACATTGGTCAAAAAATCTGTTACAAGGGCATTGGCCTCCCGGCGGTCCCGCTCCTGCCAGTTCTCCCGAAACTGTACGCAGTCCAAGTGAAGCACCGGAGCCCCCAAGCGCCGGCCCAGCTCCGCGGCGAGGGTGGACTTCCCGGCACCGCTGTATCCCAGCACCGCTACCTTCACCGGGCCATCCCCGCCTTATAGCGCTCCGCGGCGGCGATCAGCTCCTCGGCACTCTCCAGCATGGCCCTGGTGATGTGGCTCCCGCCGGTGAGCCGGGAGAGCTCCTCCCGGCGCTGGGCCCGGTCAAGGCTGACCACGCTGGTGTAGGTCCGTCCGTCCCGCTCCCCCTTCTCCACTGAAAAGTGGGTATCGGCCATGGCTGCCAACTGGGGCAGATGGGTGACGCAGAGCACCTGCTTATGGCGGCTGACCTGGGCCAGCTTCTCCGCCACCTTCTGGGCCGCCCGGCCGGAGACGCCGGTATCCACCTCATCAAAGACCATGGTGGCGATGGACTCATTCTCTGCCAACACATTCTTCAAGGCCAGCATGATCCGGGCCAGCTCACCGCCGGAGGCGATCCTGTGGATGGGCTTGAGGGCCTCCCCCACGTTGGCGGACATTAAAAAGCGGACCACATCCGTCCCCTTCTCCCCCGGCTCCTGCACGTCAAAGCTGATGGCAAAGCGCACCTTCGGCATGTCCAGCTGGCGCAGCTCCTCCTGAATCCGCGCCTCCAGCTCCTTAGCTGCGGCCTTCCGGGCCTTGGACAGCTCCCCGGCGGCCTTCATAGTCTTGCTTTTCGCCTTCTCCAGCTCCTTCTCCAGCCGCGCCGTGGTATCCGCAGCATAGGCGATGGTGTCCAGCTCCGTCTGGCAGCGCTCCAAATAGGCCAACACATCGGCCACCGTGGCCCCGTATTTCTTCTTCAGGCGGTAGATGAGGTCGGTCCTCGTCTCGATGGCGTCCAGCTCCGCCGGCGAGAAGTCGTAGCTGTCGGAGAGATCCCGGACGGTCTCCGCTACATCGTAGGCTTCACTGCACAGGGAAGAGAGCCGGTCGGACAGCTGGGCAAAGCGCTCATCCAAATTGCGGATGCCGCCGAGAGCGTTCTCCGCCTCCCGCAGCAAAGCCACCGCCCCGGCGCTGTCGTCGTCGCCGCTGAGGCAGTAGAGGGCGGACTGGACAGCGGAGAGAAATTTCTCGCTGTTGCGGAGAATGTTCCGTCGGGCAAGGAGTTCCTCCTCCTCCCCCTCCTTCAGCTGTGCTCCCTCGATCTCCGTGATCTGGTGCTGGAGGGTATCCACACGGCGCTCCCGCTCCGCCTCGTCCATCTGGAGGGAGCGGATCTTCCGGCGCAGCTCCTCCATGGCGCAGTAGCACACCTGGTAGCGCTCCAGTTCCCCTCCAAGGCGGCCAAAGCTGTCCAAATAGTCTCCGTGGCGCTCCTCATCCAGAAGAAGCTGGCCGTCGTGCTGGCCGTGGATATTCAGGAGACTGCCGCCCACCTGCCGCAGCTGGGCCACGGTAATGGGACGGCCATTGGCCCGGCAGACATTTTTCCCGTCGGCGAAAATTTCCCGCTGCAGCAGCAGCTCACCGCCCTCAGGGGTGATCCCATTCTCCGCAAGAGCAGGGAGTGCCGGGTCCACGTCGGTAAAGGCGGCACTGACAAAGGCCTTGGCCGCCCCCGTGCGGATCAGATCCCGGCTGGTGCGCTGTCCAAGGACGGCCCCCATGGCGTCGATAACGATAGACTTGCCTGCACCGGTCTCACCGGTGAGGGCGTTAAAGCCGCTGCTGAAGGCGATGTCCGCCTCCTCAATAACGGCGATATTTTCAATATGAAGTAAATGCAGCATAGTGGTTTCTCCTCCGAAAGAGTATATCTGTAAAGCAAAAATATTTTACAGATAATCCACTCTCACTGAAGCATCTCCCGAATCTCCTCACAGAACATTTCTGCGGACTCTGTATCCCGCATCACCAAAAACGCCGTATCATCACCGGCAAGGGTGCCCACGATATAGTTGATGTTCATGCTGTCAATGGCCGCAGCAGCAGCACTGGCCAGTCCCGACATGGTCTTAAGCACCACAATGTTCTGGGCGTAGTCAATGCTGGTAATACTCTCCCGAAAAATCGTGCGCAGCTTGTCCGCCACATTCAGGCTGTTGCGATGGACAGACACGCTGTAGCGGTACTTTCCCCGCCCCATAGGCTCCTTGATCAGATGCAGCTGCTTGATGTCCCGGGAAATCGTCGCCTGAGTACAGACGATCCCCTCCCGCTGCAGACGGTCCAGGAGCATCTCCTGGGTATCGATATCCTCTCTTGCGATAATGGCGAGAATCTTGTTTTGCCGTTCATTCTTCATGCTGCAGCACTCCTGTCATTTTCCTTCGCAGTATCTCAAAAATACTCCGGTCTGAGAGGCGGATCAGCTCCGTCTCATATTTGGAGTTGCGGATGAGCACCTCGTCCCCTGACCGCAGAGAAAATATTCTGCCCCCATCCACCGATAAAAAGACGGGCTTTCTCCCGATCTCCCGGGGAT
>CAJFUI010000087.1 GCA_904420145.1 uncultured Oscillospiraceae bacterium | reverse complement strand
GGTGACGGACATCGCCATCCTGGTGGTGGCCGCGGAGGACGGCATCATGCCCCAGACCGTGGAGTCTATCAACCACGCCAAGGCCGCCGGCATCCCCATCATCGTGGCCATCAACAAGATGGATAAGCCCGACGCCAACCCTGAGCGGATCAAGCAGCAGCTCACCGAGTACGAAATGGTGGCGGAGGACTGGGGCGGCGACACGATCATCTGCCCCATCTCCGCTAAGACCGGCATGGGCATCGACAACCTGCTGGAGATGGTGATTCTCACCGCCGAGATGCAGGAGCTCAAGGCCAATCCCAACCGGGCCGCGCAGGGCACCGTTATCGAGGCCCGTCTCGACAAGGGCCGCGGCCCTGTGGCCACACTCCTTGTGCAGAACGGCACCCTCCATCAGGGGGACATCATCATCGCCGGCACCGCCGTGGGCCGCGTCCGGGCCATGGTGGACGACAAGGGCCAGCGTCTCGAGAAGGCCGGCCCCTCCGTGCCGGTGGAGATCACCGGCCTCGGCGAGGTGCCCGGCGCAGGCAACACCTTTAACGCTGTGGCGGACGAGCGTCTGGCCCGGGAGCTGGTGGAGCAGCGCAAGGCCGAGGAGAAGGCCAAGGCCAACGCCCCCATCCAGAAGGTCAGCCTGGAGGACCTGTTCAGCCAGATTCAGGCCGGCGAGATGAAGGAGCTGAACATCATCGTCAAGGCCGACGTACAGGGCAGTGCCGAGGCGGTGAAGAGCAGCCTGGAGAAGCTCTCCAACGACGAGGTCCGGGTCCGGGTGATCCACTCCGGCGTGGGCGCCATCAACGAGAGCGACGTCATGCTGGCCGCCACCTCCAAGGCCATCATTGTGGGCTTTAATGTCCGGCCTGACGCCGCCGCCCGAGATAACGCCGCCCGCAGCCACGTGGATATGCGGATGTACCGGGTGATCTACGACGCCATCGGGGAGATTGAGGCGGCTATGAAGGGTATGCTGGCGCCCAAGTTCCGTGAGGCCCTCATCGGTCACGCCGAGGTGCGCCAAACCTACAAGGTCTCCGGTATCGGCACCGTGGCCGGCTGCTATGTGCAGGACGGCAAGATCCAGCGGGGCTGCCAGGTCCGCGTGGTCCGGGACGGCGTGGTCATCCACGAGGGTGAGCTGGCCTCCCTCCAGCGCTTTAAGGATGCTGTCAAGGAGGTCGCCTCCGGCTACGAGTGCGGCATGAGCATCGAGAAGTTCAACGACATCAAAGTGGGCGACATCATCGAGTGCTTTGTCATGGAGCAGATCGAAGTTTGATATTTGTTCTATTGCGGTGCGGTCTCCTCGCGGCATAGCCGCTGTGGCCTACGCTACAAACATGCCACTGGCATGTTTGCTTCACGCTGCGGTGGAGCAGATCGAGGTTTAATCCCAAAAGAGCGAAACGCTCTTTTGGGAGGAGATTTCGGTCCGCGGCATGCGCGGCTTTGCCGCACACTTGCCGGACCGAGCAGTGTTTTTTCTGACGCGCATGTCGTCAGAAAAAACAAATGATAGTTTTTTTCGCCGTCTGCGGACGGCGAAACTCTGCGAGGCAAGGTGAAAATTGAGCGAAAACCGGTGGGGCGGGCGGCATCGCCCGCCCCATTGACTGTCTTTCCGGAACTGCAAGTCGCCGTCGCTGCCAGTGCAGCGGACAAGCGTTTTGCCGCAGGCAAAACCTCAAGGTGAATTGGCCGGAACGGCCAAGAGAAGGTGATCTGGACCATGAAATGGGCGGGCTTTGCTCGGCCATTTGAGTCAAATCATGGGGTCCCCGTAAAAGCGGGAAGTTTTGTAGGGGATGTTCCGCACCCCGGTGCGGGTTACTTTTGCCAGTCCCTGCCGCGGAAAGTTTCGCCGTCCCGGCAACGGGAAGCTTTTGAGGCCTTTCGCGCCTCCGGGCGCGACCTACTTTTGTCTCCAGACAAAAGTAGGCAAAAGCTGGCTTAGGGGCAAGCCCCTAAGGACCCCATAGACCGGGTGAGGGCTGATGGTCATCGCAAGGAGAACCCACCTCGTAGCGTACGGCAGCCCGGGTGGAATCTTGTATCGACTCTCGTTCTATACCCGCCCTTTCCGCTGCGCTAAGGGCTCCTCTGGGAGGGGCGGCGGGTGACCGATGTCCTATCGTTTCGCTCTACTGTCAGTTCCCTCCTCGCGGCTGTGCCGCGAGGACCTGCGCTGCAAACATGCCGCTGGCATGTTTGCTTCACGCTGCGGCGCTCCGCTAAGGGCTGCTGCGGTGGTTGCGTGAAGCGCGGCGTTCTATCGCTTTCGCACACTGACAATTCCTCTCCCATTCTCCCATGCTGAAGTGTGCTGGAGCATCAAGTCTGCTCCCCCCACCGCAGCAGGCGCTCCCCATGGAGGCAGGAAGTGCTAAGTGCGCCGCCGCAGCAGGACGTAACGCCCGGGGCGGGATCGCCAGTCCCTTCGATGGTCACGTGCCGGTGATAGGAGGACTCACTCCAGCGGGGACAAAGGAGTCCTTAGAACCGTAGGTTCTAAGCGGCTTTTTCCCTCCTTTTTGGCCGACCAAAAAGGAGGCCGCTCGGTCGAGCGGAACGCTCCAAAAATCAACGGGGACAAGGCGATCCCTAAAGAACCATGGGTTCTTAGGCCAGTTTTTGCCGAACCGCAGCGAGGCATACAGAGCGCAACCGGGCGAAGCCCGGCTCTTAGCGCGGAGGAGGCGGCTTTTGTCTGGCAACAAAAGCCACGCGCGACCACGGGCGCGAAACTTTCCCCACAAAAGCTGCCGCTTTTGCGGTGCCCCAAAAAAATTTCACCTGCTCGGCAGGCGAAGCCCGCCTGCCGAGGTTTTCGCCGAAGGCGAAAACGCTCGCACGCCGCAAATGCGGCGAAAGCGCCTCGCAGGGGCGCAAATCGACATTCCCCTTTCGCCCGCTGGCGCGAAGGGACAAAACAAAAAAACAGATGATTCCCTGAAAACAGGATACAATACCACCAACCGCCCCTCCACTGGAAAGGAGAAGATCGCTTATGGCAAGTAATCGAATCGGCCGCATCAACGAGGAGATCCAGCGGGAGCTCAGTGCCCTGCTGCGCACCGTGAAGGATCCCAGACTGCAGAGCGGCCTCATCACCATCACCCATGTGGACACCACCAGCGACCTGCGCTACGCCCGGATCTATGTCTCTGCCTTGGACAAGTCCAAGGAGAAGGACATGATGCGGGGCCTGCGCTCTGCCGCCGGCTACCTCCGCCGGGAGCTGGGGACGGCACTGCAGCTGCGCTATACCCCGGAGCTGCAGTTCATCGCCGACGACTCCATTGAAAAGGGGGCCCACATTTTGGAGATGCTCCGGGACCCCGATGTGGTCAAGCCCGCCAATCCCGCCAACGCCGACATTGTCTTGGACGACGAGGAGGCGTAGGATGATGACCGTACAGGAGACCGCCGCGCTACTGCGGCAGCAGGATCACATCCTCATTTTGACCCACCGCCGCCCAGACGGAGATACCATCGGCTGCGCTGCCGGGCTGTGCGCCGCTCTGCGGCAGTTGGGCAAGGAGGCCTTTGTTCTCTTTAACAGCGAGGCCACCGCCACCAACCGTGTCTACGCCGAACCCTACTGGGCCCCGGAGGACTTTGCTCCCGATTTTGTGGTGTCGGTGGATGTGGCCGCCCGGAACATGTTCTTCCTGGCGGCGGAGGCCTATCAGGACCGGGTGGATTTGGCCGTCGACCACCACCCCTCCCAGGAGTTTTTCGCCAAGGAGACCTGTCTGGATGCCTCTCGGGCCGCCTGCGGGGAGATCCTCTATGAGATCTGCCGGGAGCTGGGCCCTCTTACACAGGAGATCGCCCTTCCCTTATATGCGGCGGTGGCCACGGATACCGGCTGCTTCGTCTACGCCAACACCACCGCCAACACCCACGCCGTGGCGGCGGCGCTGATGGAGACGGGGATCGACTACTTTGCCGTCAACAAGCGCCACTTCCGCACCAAGAGCCGCAAGCGTCTGGCCCTGGAGGCGGAGCTGCTGGGCCACATGGAGTTTTTCCACGAGGGCCGGGGCGTGTTCATGTCTCTGCCCCTCTCTGCCATGGAGGAGGTGGGCGCCTCTGAGAGCGACGCCGAAGATCTCTCGGCCCTCGCCGGACTGGTGGAGGGGGTGGACTGCGGCGCCCTGCTGCGGGAGATCGACCGCGGCGTATGGAAGCTCAGCCTGCGCACCGACGTAAACGGCCGGGTCAACGCCACCGAGGCCTGCCGGCTTTTGGGAGGCGGCGGCCACGCCATGGCCGCCGGCGCCACCGTGGCCGGGACGCTGCCGGAGGTGAAGGCAAAGGTCCTTGCCGCCATCGACGCGGTACGGAAGGACCGGTAGCGTTCTTTTAGCAAAAAGGGGATCCCCCTTTCTTTCCCCATTGATTTCAGCGCGCCATGCCTGCGGGCACGGGGCGCGCCAAAGGAGAGCTTTTATGCCCAGCGGAATTCTCATCATCGATAAGCCTCAGGGGTGGACCTCCATGGATGTGTGCGCCCCACGGGCGCAAGCGCCTGCGGGGACCCCCTTCATTCTTTCATCCTCGGCGGAAGTAAATTCCGCCTGCGGCAAGGTTTTTCCTTCGGAAAAACGCTTGTGCGGCGCAAAAGCGCCGTTGCTTGGCGCTGGGGAGGTCTGAACTATGCCGAATGGAATTCTCATCATCGATAAGCCTCAGGGGTGGACCTCCATGGATGTGTGCGCCAAGCTCCGGGGGATCCTCCACGAGCGGCGCATCGGCCACGGCGGCACCCTGGACCCCATGGCCACCGGTGTTCTGCCCGTCTTTGTGGGCAGCGCCACCAAGGCGGTGGAGTTTGCCGAGGGGGGGCAAAAGGAGTACATAGCCGCGCTGCAGCTGGGCCTTGTGACCAACACCGACGACACCACCGGGGAGGTGCTGCGGCGGCAGAGTGTCTCTGTATCGGCTGAAGCCCTGCAGGGCATTCTTCCCGCCTTCACCGGCGAGCTGCAGCAGATTCCTCCCATGTTCTCCGCCATCAAGATCGGCGGCAAAAAGCTCTATGAGCTGGCCAGAGCGGGGAAGGAGGTGGAGCGCCGTCCCCGGAGCGTCACCATCTACGAGATAGAGCTTTTGCAGCAGCTCTCTCCCGACAGCTTTTCCCTGCGGATCCTTTGCTCCAAGGGGACCTATATTCGCTCCCTCTGCCGGGACATGGGCGAGGCCCTCGGCTGCGGCGGCTGCATGAGCGCCCTGCGGCGGACCATGGCCGCCGGCTTCACCCTTAAAGAGGCGGTGACGCTGGAACAGGTGGAGGCGGGGGCGTTCTCCCTGCTGCCCACCGACGCCCTCTTTGCCGCCGATCCGGCCTACACCCTGTCCACCCAGCGGCAGGAGCGCCTATGCCGAAACGGAAACCCCGTTCCGGCGGCAGGTCTGGCTCCGGGACGATACCGCCTCTACAGCGGCGAGGGGGAGTTTCTCTGCCTCAGCCGCTGGGAGGACGGAGAGCTGCGGTCCATTAAAAACTTTTTTGGCAGCTGAGGCGGCAGAAAGGACACATGGATGAAGGATCCGAAAAAAGTGATTGCCCTCGGCTTTTTTGACGGGGTGCATTTGGGCCATCAGGCCCTGCTGCGGCGGACAGTGGAGCGCGCTACGGAGCAGGATATGACGCCGGCGGTGTTTACCTTTGACCGCGCCCCCAAGGAGGTGGTCACCGGACAGAAGGTGCCCTTGCTCACTACGGCAGAGGAGCGCGCCGCCATTATCCGCTCCCTGTTTCCCATTGACGAGGTAATCGTGGCCCCTTTTGACCACGCCATGATGACCATGCCCTGGCGCCGCTTTGTGGACATGCTCCAAGGGGAGTACCATGCCGGCTGGCTGGTGGCGGGCCACGACTTTCGCTTCGGTTATCAGAACAGCGGCAGCCCCGCCCTGCTGGAGGAGCGCTGCAGGGAACTTGGCCTTGGCTGCGACATTATCCCCGCCGTCACAGTGGACGACAGGACAGTCAGCTCCACTTACATCCGTCAGCTCCTTTTGCACGGGGAGACAGCGGAGGCCCGCCGCTACTTAGGCCACGACCTGCTTCGCCATCCCCTGCAAAAAGAACAAGAGAAGCCTTGACAAAACGCCAAGGCTTCTCTTTTTTAGGCTTGCCCTCCTATTTCTGCGCCGCCTCAGGGTGTTCCCTGCTCCTGCGGAACAGGTCCACTAAATTGGCCACAGCGCCTGCCTCCTCCTCGCTCAATCCCTCGGTTGAGATAAACCGCTGGTGCTCCCGCTCTGGAAACAGCAGGGCGTCCAGGGACAGGTCCAATACTATCGCCAGGTGGAAGAGCACCTGAATCGAGGGCATCCGGTGTTCGCTCTCGATGTGCTTGAGGTGGGATGCGGTGATATCCAAAATCTCCGCCAGCTCCTCTTGGGACATGTGGCGGGCCATTCGGGCAGAACGGATGGCGTTGCCCAGTACTCCGCGTTCCATATGGTCTCTTTTAGCTCCTTTCAAGGTTAGCATACAGAGAAACTTGCCCCTTGAAAATTCTCTTAAAGTGTTTTATAATATGCTTTAAAGAGCCTATTATTCCAGCGGACCAAAAAAGAAAGGAATCGCATTGCCAGCGGCAGATTGCGGAAGGCCCCATGGAGGAAAAGAGAGCTTTTGCACAAGAATATATTATCCATCTTCAGCGTGAGGGAAACTGCTGGAACGGCACACTTACCAGTGGAGAGGAAGCCGTACCATTTCAGGGGCTGGACTCCCTCTGGTCCATGCTTCACGGGGAGGCCCCCATGTGGCAGTTGTGGCGGCAGGCCCTGACTGACCCTCTGACCAAAGTGCTCAACCGCTGGGGGGTATCCGAGCAGCTCGCCCCCTGCTGCGGACAGCAGGACAGCGCTCTGTTGTTTTTAGACTTAGACCGCTTTAAGCGGATCAATGACTCTCAAGGTCACCGGGCCGGCGATATAGCGCTGCAGCTGGCGGTAAAGGCGGTCCGCCGGTGTCTCTCCCGGGAGGATCAGGTGGGACGGGTAGGCGGTGACGAGTTTGTGGTGCTTCTGCGGCATATCGAGAGCAGGGCCGATGTGCTCCGCCGGGCAGAGGAGATCCGTTTAGCTGTGGCACAGGCGGCAGGTACCAGCGTCAGCATTGGCGCAGCTTGGTCAGAGTGTGCTTTAGACTACGACCGTTTATTTGAGATGGCGGACAGAGCCCTCTACGCTGCCAAGGCCCGAGGCAAGGATCAAGTGGTTTTTTGTGATGAGGCGGGAAAAATTTTCCCATAGTAAAGCAAACAAAGGAGACGATATCTTCTGATATCGTCTCCTTTGTTTCTATGAAACCATCTCAGCCGCCCAGCCGGGCGGTCAGCTCCTTTAGCGTAACCGCATAGGCGGCCGCCTCATAGGGGTAGGCGGGCAGCTCCGCAGGGAGCTCCCACCCCCTTCTGGCGAAGAGGCGGCGGATGAGAAGGGCCGTAAAGGCCGGGTTTTTCACTAAGACCGGTCCGGTGATGTGGGTGGCAAAGACATTGCCGGACACATAGCCCTCGCCGCCCCCTTCCACGTCGTTGCCAAAGCCCATGGGCAGGGAGGAAAATAGGGGAGATGTCACTCCGCTGGTGCGGGAGCACTTGTTCATAAAGCCCACTGCCCGCTCCTCCCACAGGGTGGATACGGCGATAACGTCGTGGGGGGTGCGCCGGTCCGTCTCCACCGTGGAGAAGTCCGCCAGGCCGAGGGCGGGGTGGACCTTTCCGGCGGCGTCGGTGACGCTTTTGCCGATCACCTCCATGGCGTTGCCGGTAAAGAGGAGGAGGGCACCGTCCTCCACGGCGGCCTTCAGGCCGTCGGCATAGCGGGGCATGTCGGCGAGGACCGCCTTCTGGGAGCGCTCCGTGCCGGCGCCCATGTAGATCATATCCGCGCCGGAGAAGTCGGGTTCATTCTCAAAGGTGACTCCTGTCACAGTGACAGACACCCCGAGATCCTCCAAGTGGCGGCGGAGCACCGCCACATTGGCGTACTCCCCGTAGAGGCTCATCAGCTCGGGATACAGGTGCAAAATCTTCAGTTCCATGCTTTTCCCTCCTTACCCTTCCACTTCCACCATGCGCAGCAGCTTGTCCCGGTCGGAGAAGCAGGTGACCACATACACGTCCTCGTGCCCCTGCTCCTGCAGTCGAGAGACCGCCTCGGAAATCTCCTCGCCCACCAGGATCTTCTCCGGAGGGAGGTTCGTGTACTGGAAACGCACCGCCAAGTCGTTGCAGTACTTCCCGTACAGCATGACCTTCTCCACATGGTCACAGCTGAGCTGGTTGAAGTCGATGTCCCACAGCCAGCTGGTCTCCCCGGTGAAGTACTTGCGGCTGATAGCGTCCACGATCACCAGCACCGTGCAGGGGGCCTTGGTCTCCCGGATATAGCGCAGGTTGGTGTCGTAGGCCACGCTGTTCTCGTGCTTGCTGGTAAGGAGCACCCCCTTGTGGGCCCCCACGCGGAAGCGGACCATGCGGCCATTTTTGAGAATATAGTTGTTGATAACGGCAGCCATGGTCTCCCTCTCCACGCCGCAGAGGGAGCAGACGGACCATGCGGCCAAAATGTTGTAGACGTTGTAGATACTGCGGAAGGCCAGTTCGATGGTGGTCTCTCCGTCGATGGTCAGAGTGCCCTTCTCCAAATCCACCTCCGTGGCGGTGAAATCCGTTTTCTGACGGTGGAAGCCGCACTTGGTGCAGCGGTAGTGTCCGATGTGGTTGTAGTGGTAGCAGGAGTAGTCCATCTTCCCCTTGCACACCGGGCACCGGGCACCGTCGTCATAGACGCCGTGGTGCTCGCAGGTGGATACGGCGCACTGGTCCAGCCCAAACCACTTCACCTTCTCATGGTCTATGGCAAAGCAGGAGACCAGCGGGTCATCGGCATTGAGGACCAAGGTGGTGTCAGGATGGATGGCGGGGAGAATGGCATCATAGACCCACTCCGGGTGGCCGTTGCGGGTCAGCTGGTCCCGATACAGGTTGGTGATGACAAAGTGGGTGGGGTGGAAGTAGCGGAAGGAGTGGCGGGCGTAGCGCTCGTCGCTCTCCAGCAGCAGCACGTCCCCCCGCATTTTGCCGCTAAGGGAGCAGTTGGTGAGGATCAGGGTGGTGACCCCCTCGATCTGGTTGGAGCCCTCGGCGTTATAGACCACGTTTTTGCCGGCGGCGCGTAGGATAGCGGCGATCATCTCCACGGTGGAGGTCTTGCCGTTGGAGCCGGTGACGGCGACAATGTGCTCCGGCAGGCGCACCCGGCGCAGCACGTCGGGGCAGAGCTTCAGGGCGTATTTGCCGGGGAGGCTGCTGCCTTTCCCCACGATTTTGCCTACAAAGCGTAGCGCCTTGCAGACGATAATGGCCAGCATCATTCTCATATGGGTCACTCCTTGTTGTCATGGATCTTAAGCAGGATTCTCCTGCAGAAAGGACAGTACCGCGCGGTTGAAGGCCTCGGGCTCCCGGTTGGCGATGAAGTGGCCGCCGGGGAGCTCCACAAAGCGGGCGTTGGGGAGGCTCACGGCGATGCGGCGGGAGTGGCCGGGACGGATCATGTCCCGGCTGCCTACAATCACCAGTACCGGCATGGTCAGCGTTTGGAGCTCCTTCGGGTCAATATGGGGCTCCTTCACCATCAGGCCCAGTAGCGCCGCGTTGTGCCGGGCCTTCTCCCCTGGAAAGAGGGAGGCCATACGGTAGCCGATTTCGATGGGGATCTGCACGGAGGGCTTCACCCCCTTGGGCGACAGGTTCGCCCCGTTGAGGATCAGGCGGCCCACACGCTCCCTGTGGCGCAGGGCAAAGGTCAGGGCGATGTTGCCCCCGTCGCTGAAGCCCAGGAGGTCGGCCCGCTCCATGCCCTGTTGGTCCATAAACCCAAGCAGGTCCTCGGCAAACTGAGAGATGGTAAAGGGGGCACTGCCCCGGGGGGACTGCCCATGGCCCCGGGTGTCGATGGCGTAGACATGGCGCACCTGGGAGAGGGGCTCCATCTGGTGGGCAAAGTAGGAACTGTCCTCCCCATTGCCGTGGAGCAGCAGCAGCGGAGCGCCCTGCCCCTGTTCCGTATAGTGGAGGGAAATATCCATAGCATGCTCCTTATTTCTTTGCATTTTTAAGGGGGTTGTTTTGCCGCCTGCCGGCGGCGGAGGATTTTGTACCCCCGCGGGGCACATCGCCGCAAGTGCGGCGTACAAGCGTTTTGCCGCAGGCAAAACCTCAAGGTGAATTGGCCGGAACGGCCAAGAGAAGGTGGTCTGG
>CAJFUI010000086.1 GCA_904420145.1 uncultured Oscillospiraceae bacterium | reverse complement strand
GGCACCCACACCGCGCCGCTGTCCGATAGGAGCCGCAGGGTCTCCTGGGACATGAAGTTCCCGTGCTCCACGCTGTCCACCCCGGCCCGGAGGGCGTCGGCAATCGCCCTGTCGCCGTTGACGTGGGCCATGACGGCAAAGCCCCGCTCATGGGCCAGCGCCACTAAGCGGGCCATCTCCCCGCCCTCCAGGGGCGCGCAGGAGACCCTGCCGCAGACGCTGTAGTCCACCAGCCCAGCCACCATCAGCTTGATAAAGTCTGCCTGCAGCGCCTCCGCCTCATCCAGCAGGGCACGGTACTCCGCCTCCGTCTCGTAGCCCCGGCCGATGAAGGAGCCGTAGCGCCCCTTCCGGTGGATGGGGAAGGAGGGGGTGACATAGGTGATGCCGTAATCCGCCGCGGCGCTGCGGGCATAGAGGGAGACGCCCCAGGCGTCGCCACCGTCCCGGAGATAGGTGACGCCGGCCTCCCGGTAGGCGGCGAGGCGCTGATGGACCAAGTCCCTCCGGACGCCGCTTTTGTGGGAGTTGATGGCGTCCTTGTAGTACACCCCGTCCAGGATCATATGGATATGGCAGTCGCAGTCCATGACAGGAGGACCTCCTTGTTGGTAAAAATACCGCCTCAGGCGCCGCTGCGTGGCGTGCACGCTTGGGACAAAACCGGAGGGCCGCGGCCTTCTTGACCGCGGCCCCTGGGAGCACAGTGTGCTGGAAGGGAGAGCTATTTCGTGCCGAAGATCCGGTCCCCGGCGTCGCCGAGGCCGGGGAGAATGTAGCCGCGGTCGTTGAGGCCCTGGTCCACCGCGCCGCAGTAGATCTCCACATCCCCGTGGTCCCTTTGAATCCGTTCGATCCCCTCGGGAGCGGCCACCAGGACCAGCAGCTTAATATGCTTGCAGCCATAGTCCTTCAGAAAGCCGATGGCAGCGGAGGCGCTGCCGCCGGTGGCCAGCATGGGGTCCACGATCAGCACGTCCCGCTCCGCCACGTCCGGCGGCATCTTGCAGAAGTACTTCACCGGCTGGAGAGTCTCCTCATTCCGGTAGAGGCCGATGTGGCCCACTCGGGCGGAGGGGATCAGCCGCAGCACCCCCTCCACTAAGCCCAGCCCCGCCCGCAGAATGGGGACCACCGCTATCTTCTTGCCGGCCAGCACCGGGGCGGTGGTCCTGCACAAAGGCGTCTCCACCGCCCGCTCCGTCAGGGGCAGGTCCCGGGTGGCCTCGTAGGCGAGGATCATGCCGATCTCCCCCACAATCTCCCGGAAGTCCCGGGTGCTGGTGTTCTTGTCCCGGAGCAGTGTGAGCTTGTGGGCCAGGAGGGGGTGGTCAATTACATGCAGCGCAGCAGGTGTCATAGGTCATTCCTCCGTTTCAAGGTAGTGGAAAGGTTGAACAGGACAGACGGCCCGTTTGAGGGGACCGCTGGGGCGGATTTCAGTCCTTTTGCTGCTCCTGCAGGCGCGCCAGCCGCTCCCGCTCCGCCTGACTGAGGCGGAGGTAGGTCGGCCGCAGCTCCTGAGCGGAGACGGTCTGTCCCGCGAGGACCATGGGCTCCGCCGCCAGGGCCACCCCCACGGCGCTCTGCATCCGCAGGTGGGCGGGAGCCAAGGCGCAGGAGACGCCCGCGTTTTGCAGAAAATCACAGCACAGCGCTGCGCCGTCCCCCACCACGACGGTGGGACGTGCCTCGCCCTGCAGTTCCTCCGCCACTACTGAGAGGGCCACGGCCCGGTCCGGCGCGGTCTGTACCAGCGCTCCGTTCTCCACAGAGAAGACGGCGTTGTAGATCTGCTGCCGCCGGGCATCCATGGCGCAGACGATGCGCGCGCCCTCCATGTGCTGCAGCGGGACGGCCATGGCCAGAAGGGTGGAGACCGCCGCGCAGGGCTTCTCCGCCGCCCAGGCCAGTCCCTTCACCGCCGCGATGCCGATACGCAGGCCGGTAAAGGAGCCGGGGCCCGCCGCCACGGCAATGGCGTCCATCCCGGCAAGGGTCAGCTCCGCATTTTGCAGCATGGATTCCACCATGGGCATCAGCGTCCGGCTGTGGGTCAGTCCGGTGGCCTGATAGGCCGCGGCGATGGGGACGCCGTCCTCCACCACGGCGCAGGAGGCGGCCTTTGCCGAGCTCTCCAAGGCTAAAATTTTCATGTTCTGCCCCCCTCTATGGTGATGATCCGCCAGTTCTCCTCCGATGGATGGCGGGAGATGGTGACGGAGATGGTCCCGGGCGGCAGGGCACCGGCAAAGCCCTCGCTCCACTCCACGGCGCAGACGCCGCGGCGCTGGAGATAGTCCTCCCACCCGATGTCGTAGAGCTCCTCCTCGTCGCCGAGGCGGTAGAGGTCGAAGTGGAAGAGGGGGAGCCGCCCCTCGTACTCGTTGACAATGGTGAAGGTGGGGCTGGAGACCCGCCCGTCATAGCCCAGCCCCTTGGCCAG
Organism: uncultured Oscillospiraceae bacterium; assembly: GCA_904420145.1. Classification (GTDB taxonomy): domain Bacteria; phylum Bacillota; class Clostridia; order Oscillospirales; family Oscillospiraceae; genus CAJFPI01. The sequence continues at coordinate 16,880 of CAJFUI010000086.1, read as the reverse complement.
CCCTCGGGTAAAGGCGGTCTTCCCGGCGCCCAGGCCGCCGTGGTAGGCCACCACGTCCCCGGGCAGGAGGGAGGCGGCCAACTGTTCACCGATGGCCTCGGTCTCCGCCGTGTTGTGTGAAAGATACTCCATGGGGCCTCCGTTCTCGCAGCAGCGGGGCACGTCCCGGCACGGTCCGACGGGAAGAGCGCGCTGTGGCCGCAGTCATAGTCATCTGCACCATTATAGCACAGAGCGCAGCGGGGGGAAAGGGGCAATCGCTAAAATTGCTCGGTCCTTAGAACCTGTATTCATAGCCGGGGGATGCCGGATGGACGAGGATTTTTCTCGTCAGCCAAGGAAATGTTCCGACGTATGGCAAGGGAAATTGACGCAGGATGGCGGGGAAAAGGCCGCCCAGACGGCGTTCAACAGTTGTGAATTATAGGTTCTTAGTTTTTTTGTAGCGGGCCTCCGGTTTACAGGGGAGGAAAAGTGTGGTAGAATAAACCAAATTGACAGGACCGACAGGCCGTCTTCGGGATCTCTTGACGGCGCCGGCGGGCCTGTACCCCGTGTTTTTTGACCTGTAGCAAAGGAGCCCTGCCGTGCAAAAGCTGACAAGGACAATCCAATCCCTGCTGGAAAAAACTGACCTGGCGCTGCTTGCGCTGTGCCTTGTGGCCACGGGCTATGGCGTGGTGCTCATCGCCAGCGCCACCAACTATACCGACTCCAGCCGGAATGTGGTGGTGCAGATCGCGGCGGCGGTGATCGGCATTGTGCTCTACTTCTTCTTTTCCGTCGTGGACGTGGAGCATTATTCTGAGAAGTGGCAGTGGCTTTTTGCCTTCAATATTTTCTTTATCCTTCTGCTGCTGACGCCTTTGGGCACGGAGGAGAACGGCAACCGCTCCTGGCTCTATGCCGACTGGATGCCCACCAGCATTCAGCCTGCGGAGATTGTGAAGCTGACCTACACCGTGCTGTTAGCTAAGCAGATGGCATGGTTCCGGGAGCACCGGAACATGCGGGGATTGGGGTCCCTGGTCTGGCCGGCGGGTCATGCAGCCTTCATGTTTGTGCTGATTTTCTTAGTCTCCTCGGACGCGGGCAGCGGCATGGTCTACCTGATTATCTATGCAGGCATGGCCTTTGCTGCTGGGCTGCCCCTGTACTGGTTCGCCATCGGCTTTGGCGTTCTGGGGCTGGGGGTCTTAGGACTGGTGATCTTTGACAAGGTGCCCACCTACATGATGGAGCGCTTCATGGTCCTCTTTGACCACAGCTACAAGCCCGAGGGGATCGGCTGGCAGCAGAACCGGGGGCTTCTGGCCCTTGGCTCCGGCGGTATTTTCGGGCAGGGGCTGTTTAACGGGATTCAGACCCAGTCTGCGGACCCCTCCGCCCTCCCTGAGAGGGAGACGGACTTCATCTTCTGCGTGGCGGGGGAGGAGTTAGGGATGGTGGGATGCCTCGCCATTATTGTGCTGGAGGCACTGATCATCTACCGCTGCTTCCAGACCGCCCGCATGGCTAAGACCACCATGGGCTCCTATATCTGCGTGGGCTTTGCCACCATGCTGATGTTCCAGACCATTGAGAACATCGGCATGTGCCTGTTTGTCATGCCGGTGATCGGCCTGACGCTGCCCTTCTTCAGCTACGGCGGCAGCTCCATCGTCACCCTCTTTGCCGCCATGGGCATCATCTCGGGCATCCGAAAACGGAGGCTGCCGGAGTGGCTGCGGGATTGAGGGGGAGAGGGCGCGAGCCTTGTCCATGCCCCCTTTCCGTGGGAAAATAGAAGCGAGAGGACATAGAAAGGTTGTGATCTCCGTGCAATCCAAAGGGAAACGCGGCATATGGAAGGTCCTTGCCCTCCTCTGCTATGTATGCTCTTTTCTCCTGATGCTGCATCCCAGAGCAGTGAAAATAGCCTTTCATTACACGGAAACAGAGATCCGCCATGCATACTACCCCTATTACGATTTTTACCTGATCGCTGGGGGCGGCCTCTTTCTATATGACCTTTTCCTGCTGCTCACGGGACTGACCATCCTGCTGCTGTGCGTTTATCTGTGGCGGGGCCGCTGCCGAGGCCTCCGATCTCTGCTGGTTTTGCTTCCGGTGTTGACCGTTTTCGCTTGGGCACTTGGCACTTATACTCATATCGGCGGCTGCATTGTTTTGCTTCAGGTCCTTGCGCTGTTTCTCTGCTGTTCCAGGGAAGGCGGGCTTAGAAGCTATTGGACCTTGCTGCGCAAGACAGAAAAGCTTGAAAAAACAAATCCCCGCAAATAAAATAAGGGCCCGCTGTTCTGTCAGAACAGCGGGCCTGATTTGATGTTGAAACAATCAAGTGAAAGGCCTTTACAGCTTGCGCAGAATATCCTCCAGGGCTGTTTTCAGTGTGGTGCCCTCGTCCTTCATCTTGATGACCTTGGCGGGGCAGCCGGCCACCACGGCGTTCTCCGGCACATCCTCGATGACCACCGCGCCGGCGGCCACCACGGCCCCCCTGCCGATGTGGACCCCCTCGATCACCACCGCGTTGGCGCCGATGAGCACGTCGTCCTCCACGATCACTGGGGTAGCGCTGGCGGGCTCGATGACCCCGGCCAGCACCGCGCCGGCCCCTACGTGGCAGTGGTCGCCCACGGTGGCCCGGCCGCCGAGGACGGCGCCCATGTCGATCATGGTGCCCCTGCCGATGACCGCGCCGATGTTGATGATGGCCCCCATCATGATGACGGCGTTGTCGCCGATGGACACCTGCTCCCGGATAACGGCGCCGGGCTCAATGCGGGCGTTGATGTTCTTCAGGTCCAGCAGGGGGATGGCGCTGTTGCGCCGGTCGCTCTCCACCACCAGGTCCGCGATGCTGCCGGCGTTGGCGGAGAGGATGGGCTGGAGGTCTCTCCAGTCCCCAAAGACCACCTTGGAGCGGCCCTCGCCAAAGACCTTAGCGCCGCCGTAGTCGATTGGGGCGGTCTCGTTGATATAGACCTTCACCGGCGTCTTTTTCTCCGCGCTACCGATGTAGGCGATGATCTCCTGTGCTGTCATCATAGCTTATTTCCTCCCAAATAGCTCAGTAAGTGGTTGTATGGGCGTTCTCCGGACTGCGAAAAGCGCTGTTGGATCAGCTCTCCGCCGGGAAGAGGATGTCCAGCAGGTCGTAGCGGCCCTGGGGCATATGGACCAGCCGGCGGGCCATATGCAGCGCGCCGTTGACAAAAATCTGGCGGGAGGTGGCCCGGTGGGTGATCTCCAGGATCTCGTCCACCCCGAAGAAGCTGACGGTGTGCTCCCCGGCCACCGTGCCGCCCCGGAGGGAGTGGACGCCGATCTCCTTCTCCGGCCGCTTGCCGCAGTTTCCGGACCGGCCGTAGACCACGTTCATCTCGTGGCTGGGGTCGATGGCGTCCAGCAGGAGCTTGGCCGTGCCGCTGGGGGCGTCCACCTTCTGGTTGTGGTGGGTCTCGGTAATCTCAATGTCAAAATCGCGCTTGAGCACGTCGGAGACCTGCTGGAGAATCCGGCAGAACACCGCCACCCCCACGGAGAAGTTGGCGCTGTGGAGCACGGCGGCGCAGCTGCCAAGGCCCGTCAGCACCTCCTGATCCGCCGCCGTCAGTCCGGTGGTGCCGGAGAGAAGGGGCGTGCCGGTGCGGCGGACATAGGCGGCCAGGGCGGGAAGAGCGGCGGGGTGGGAGAAGTCCATAACCACGTCGGCCACTCTGCCTAAGGTCTCCAGCTCGGAGAGGTTGTTGATGTCGATGATGCCGGCGACGCTGTCCCCGGCGGCCAGGGCGGTCTGCTCGATAAGCTGCCCCATGCGGCCGTGGCCGATCAGTAAAATCCTCATCCCATCAGCCCTGCCTCTCTGAGCAGCCGCTCCATCTCCCGCTGATGGGGCTCGCTCATCTCGCACAGAGGCAGGCGGAAGGGGCCCACCTCCTTGCCCATGAGATTCAGCGCGGTCTTCACCGGGATGGGGTTGACCTCCATAAACAGCCCGTTGGCGATAGGCAGATAGCGCAGCGCCGCCGTGAGAGCCGCCTGACGGTCGCCGCTGAGATAGTCCATGACGATCTCGTGGCAGACCTTGGGCATGATGTTGGCCCACACGGAGATCACGCCGCTGCCGCCGGCGGCCAGGACGGGGAGGATAATGTCGTCGTTGCCGCTCCACAGGGAGAAGCTGTCGCTGACACAGTGGGCGATCTTCATCACATAGGACATGTCGCCGGAAGCCTCCTTGATGCCGGCGATGTTGGGGTGAACGCTCAGGCGCTCCACCGTCTCCACGGAGATGGAGCAGCCCGTGCGGCCGGGGACGTTGTAGAGGATGCTGGGAATCTCCACCGCGTCGGCCACGGTGGCGAAGTGGCGGTACATGCCCTCGGGATTGGCCTTGTTGTAGTAGGGGGTGATCAGCAGCAAGCCGTCGGCGCCGAGGCGCTGGGCCCGCCGGCTCTTCTCCAGCATGGTCTCCGTGCAGTTGGAGCCGGCGCCGGCGATCACGGGGACGCGGCCGTTCACCGTCTCCACCACGCACTGGAGCACGGCGTCGTCCTCCTCGTGGGTCATGGTGGAGCTCTCGCCGGTGGTGCCGAGGGCCAAAATCGCGTCGGTGCCGCTGTCGATCTGCCAGTTTACCAGCTCACGAAGCTTCTCAAAGTTGACGGAGCCGTCGGCATGGAAGGGGGTGACGAGGGCGACGATGGAGCCGCGCAGTCCTTGGATGGTCATAGTGATTTCCTCCTGATTGTTTTTTGTAAAAAACAAGAGAGCCAGCAGAGGCCTCTCTACTGACTCGACAAGGATTACGTTCCTGAACAATATCGATTCGTAGATAGCGCAACTGCGGAAATGCTCCGCAGACAGTGACGGAGATCTTCTCCCCGCCCCCATCCCGCACCCGCGCCCGGATACGGAATTCGGCGAAATTGCTGCCGCTGCGATCGTAGCCCGCCGGCTCCCACAGCTTAGTCGTTTCCGCGCCTCTATCTTGTTTTTTACTACCATACCACAGTTTATGTGTCCGCGCAAGAGGAAATTTTGCAAAAATTGGAAGTCGGGCGGCGGAGAGGGGCCATCCTCCTCCGGCAAAGCGATGAAAAATGGAAAATTGCCCCTGTACAAACGGGGGAGGGGGCATATATAATAGGGACTTAACAGAGACGGTAAGACCGCCAAAATATGGCTGTGCCGCTTGCACAAATCGGGAAAGGATGGGAGAACAGATGGAAACACGGGTGTGCCGCTACCGCCGGACTCTCCACCAGATTCCGGAGCTGGGGCGGGAGCTGCCAGAGACCTTGGCCTTTGTGCGCTCCGTCTTGGAGCCCCTCGGCTGCCGGCTGTGGGAGCCGGCGGAGGGGGCGCTGTGCGCCTTCTTCGATGGGGGGAAGGAGGAGACGGTGGCCTTCCGGGCGGATATGGACGCTCTGCCGGTGGAGGAGAGCAGGGACTGTCCCTTCCGCTCCGCCCACCACGGCCGCATGCACGCCTGCGGCCACGACGGGCATACGGCTATGCTGTTGGAGCTGGCGCAGCGCCTGAAGGGCCATCTGGGGCGGCTGGAGCGGAATGTGCTCCTCATCTTCCAGCCGGCGGAGGAGACGGACGGCGGCGCGGAGTCAATCTGCGAGAGCGGCATTTTGGAGCGGTGCCGTGTCAGCCGGATTTTCGGCTTCCACCTGTGGCCGGGGCTGCCGGAGGGAACGGTGTGGACCCGTCCGGGCCCCCTGATGGCGAAAAACAGCGAGGTGGACGTGACCATTACCGGCCGGGGGGCCCACATCACCAAGTACCATGAAGGGGTGGACGCCCTCTGGGCCGGCGGGGAATTTCTCCGCCGGGTGTACGCCATGGCGGAGGGGGAGCTCCCGGCGGAGGAGCCGCACCTGCTGCGCTTTGGCCGGATGGAGAGCGGCACCGTCCGCAACGTGGTCAGTGACCATACGGTGATGGAGGGGTCCCTTCGGGTGTTCTCCATGGAGACCTTCCATTTTCTCCAGCGGCGGATAGAGGAGATCGGCGCCGATTTGGAGCGGGAGACAGGCTGCGACTTTACTCTGCACCTCAGCCGGGGATTCCCACCGGTGCGCAACGACGAGGGCCTTGTACGGGCCTTGACGGAGCAGCTGGGGGAGGACGCCCCAGGGCTTTTGGAGCACCCGGAGCTCACTGCCGAGGACTTCTCCTTCTACCAGACCCGGGTGCCAGGCGTGTTCTGCTTCCTCGGGGCAGGGGATGTGCCGCCCCTCCACGCCTCCGATTTCCACTTCGACGAGTCGGTTCTGGAGAAAGGCGTGGCCTTCTATGAGAAGCTGCTGTATCTGCGATAGAGAGGGGAGAGAACTATGGAATATGTGACCTTAGGAAAGACTGGCCTGCGGGTGTCCCGGCTGGGACTGGGCGGTATCCCCATCCAGCGGGGAGGACGGGAACAGGCGAAGGCCCTGCTGGACGCGGTGCACGCCGCCGGCATCAACTATATCGACACCGCACGGCTCTACACCACCAGTGAGGCGCTGATCGGCGAGGCCATCCAGGGCCGGCGGCAGGATTTTGTGCTGGCCACTAAGGCCAAGGTGGTGGATGGAGCGGCTATGGCGGCCTCCATTGAAGAGAGCCTCACCAATCTGCGGACGGACTACATTGACCTCTACCAGATCCACAACCCGGAGATGGAGGAGTATGAGCGCATTATCGCTCCCGGCGGCGCGCTGGAGGCCATGCAGGAGGCCAAGGCGGCGGGAAAAATCGGCCATCTCGGCATCACGGCCCACTCCGCAGAGGTACTGCTGCGGGCTTTGGAGGAGCCGTGGGTGGAGACGGTGATGTTCCCCTTCAACCTGGTGGAGAACCACGGCGCCGCGGTGCTAAAGAAGTGCCGGGAGAAGGGGGTGGCCTTCATTGCCATGAAGCCCCTTGCCGGCGGCGCCATTGACGACGTCCGCTTAGCCCTCCGCTTCATTGCCGCGGAGCGGGACGTGACAGTGGTGATCCCCGGGATGTTCGGAGCAGAGGAGGTGGCGCAAAACTGCGCCGCCATGGAGGACACCGCGCCCCTGACGGCGGAGGAGCACGAGAAGATGGAGCAGCTGCGCCGGGAGCTGGGGAACGTGTTCTGCCGGCGGTGCGGCTACTGTGCCCCCTGTACCGCGGGGATCGACATCCCCCGGTGCTTTATCTTCCACGGGTACCTAAAGCGCTACCACATGCCGGATTTTGGCCGGCATTCCTACGAGGGACTGAAGGTCCACGCCAGCGCCTGCGTGGGCTGCGGCGCGTGTGAGAGCCGCTGCCCCTACCACCTGCCTATCCGGGAGATGCTCAAGGAGGTGGCGGCGGACTTCGGGAACTGAGGCGCCAGCCGGCAGACGAAATCAAAGCAGAAACACTATACATAACAAAACCGTCCCTTTCAAAAAAAGGGGCGGTTTTGTTATGTATAATTCCTTTACAGCGCTTCCACAGCAGCTCTTAGCTGGTCCATCGCCTTTTGCAGCGTTGCCCGGGGGCAGGCGGCATTTAGACGCATAAAGCCCTCCAGCTCCGGGGCGAAGCCGGTGCCGCTGCTGAGACCAAGATGGGCCTTTTCGATCATAAAGCGGTTGAGCGCCTGCTGGGACATATGGAGATCCCGGCAGTCCAGCCACATGAGGTAGGTGGCGTCAGGGATGCGGGCCTTGATGGCGGGGATGTGGGCGGCGCAGTATTCGGCGACGAAGCGGAAGTTTCCGGAGAGATAGGTTTTCAGCTGCTCCAGCCACTCCTCGCCCTCCCGGAAGGCCGCCTCCATGGCGATCAGGCTGAAGGCGTTGTTCCGGTGGATCTCTAAGTTGCGCCAGAAGCGGTCGAACTGCTCCTTCTGCTCCACGGTGGGAAAGACGGTGGTGGAGGCCTGCAGGCCGGCCATGTTGAAGGTCTTGGTGCCGGAGATGCAGGAGATCACATAGCCGGCGGCGGTATCGGACAGGCTGGCGGTGGGGATGTGTTTGCCGGCGAAGATCAGGTCGGAGTGGATCTCATCGGATATCAAAATGACGCCGTTGTCCATGCACTGGTTCAGCATCCACTCCAGGTCCTCCCGGGGCCAGACGATGCCGAGGGGGTTGTGGGGGGAGCACAGGAGGAACATCTTCACGTCCTTGATCTTCTTGGCAAAGTCCTCCCGGTCAAACTTCCAGGAGCCGTCGCTCTGCTGGATAAAGTAGTTGGAGACCACCTGGCGGCCGTTGTCCTGAATGATGTCGAAGAAATCGCCATAGACCGGGGGCTGGATGAGGATCTTGTCCCCGGGCTTGGTCATGTACTGGATCATAGCGCCGATGGCAGGGATTACGCCGAGGGCAAAGCTGCAGCGCTTGGGGTCGATTTTCCAGCCGTTGCGCCGCTCCTGCCAAGCGCAGATGGCCTCAAAATAGGAGTCAGGCCGGGAGGTATAGCCCCAGATGCCCTCCTCCGCCCGCTTTTTCAGCGCGTCGATCACCGGCTGGGCGGTGGGGAAATCCATGTCGGCCACCCACAGGGGGATAACGTCGTTTGTGCCGAAATTTTTCACCCGCTCGTCGTACTTGGCGGCGAAGGTACCGGTTCGGTCGATGACCCGGTCAAAATCGTATGTCATAAAAAGCCCTCCATTTTGTCCGTGTTTGTAGGGGAAGCGGCGTAGTGGGGGGAGGGGCCGCTTTGCTCCATTATAGCAGAGGGGAGGTTCCTCCGCAAGGGCTGTATGCGGCGGGGCTTGTGCCGCAGGAGGAGATGTGGTAGAATGCGAAGCGGCGGCACCGCCCGCTTTCCAAGATCCTGCCGCCGGGGCGGCTGGCGCCCCATACCCCCTGAAAGGAGACGCCTATGGAAGTCTTATATGCCTTGGAGGCCCTGCGCACCCCGCTTCTGGACCGCATCATGTCTCTTGTAACCCTCTTAGGGGGAGAGACCGTATTTTTGGTCATCGCCCTGTTTTTCTTCTGGTGTGTGGATAAGAACCGGGGCTACTACCTGATGAGCGTGGGCTTTGCCGGGACGATCCTCAACCAGTTTTTAAAAATCCTCTGCCGGATTCCCCGGCCCTGGGTGTTGGACCCCTCCTTCACCATTGTGGAGTCCGCCCGCTCCGGCGCCACGGGGTACAGCTTTCCCAGCGGACACACCCAGAACGCGGTGGGCACCTTCGGCGTCATCGGCAGCACCACCCGCCGCAGGTGGATGAAGGTCCTCAGCTACACGCTGGCAGTGCTGATCCCCTTCTCACGGATGTATTTAGGGGTCCACACGCCGCTGGACGTGGGGGTCTCCTGCATAGCGGCGGTGGCGCTGATTCTGCTGCTGCGGCCGGTGTTTTACGGGCGGCGGAGCGGGGAGGGACAGTTGTACCACCTGTTTGCCCTGATGGCGGCAGTGGGGTTGGCCTTTGTGCTGTATTTGGAGCTCTACCCCTTCCCGGCGGATGTGGATCCGGAGAACTACCGTTCCGCCGTGGAAAACGGCTATACCCTCCTCGGCGCGGTCTTGGGGGTCAATGCAGCCCACTATGTTGATTGCCGCTTCCTCCGATTTGATACGAAAGCGCCCCCTGCCGGACAGGCGTGCAAGCTGGCGCTGGGCCTTGTTGTGGTAGTACTGGTGATGGAGGGGCTGAAGGGGCCCCTCGGCGCCCTCTTTGGCGGACATGCGGCGGCGGACGCCCTGCGCTACTTCCTTGTGGTGGTGACGGCGGGCTGCCTCTGGCCCATGACCTTCCCCTTTTTCCAGCGCTTGGGAGGGAGATAGGCGGCATGCCGGGTGGTATTTCGGTTTCGCCGAAGGACAGGGGCTCTTGCCCTATATTCTGCAAAAAGGGCAGCCGACTTCTCGGCTGCCCTTTTTGCAGAATATGGAATTTATGGACTTGCACTTGTGTTGGGCGAAGTATTGTCGATGATTTCCCATTTTCCAGTTTCAGGGTCTTGGATGAGATAGAAATACTGCTCCGTGTAACCATCATCCATAAAAGTTTTTGTATGGTCGTACTCCACATAATATTTCGCCCACACCACGACAAAATGCTCTGCCAAGTATTCGTCTGTCCATCCTCTTGCTTTTGCAAACTCGCTGCCGGAATATCTGTCAACAACACGGCCTGTTTCACTTTCATCCACTTTCATCTCCTCTACACGCACAAAAACTGTATATTCTTTATCGCCTTGCCCTTCAATGGCGCTTTGAACAGTTTGAAGTGGATCAGCAGATGGTTTCTGGAACCATGGATCAAATAGTCCAAGCTCATACGCGGCAAAACCGCAGAGCACGAATATGGCCATGGCGGCGGCAATGAAGATGGCGGCTCTTTTAGACTTTCTTTTCGACATGTGCAGTTTGTTGTAGGAAAGCGCCTCCTCAATATATTTGCAGTCCAGCTCGCCCATGGCGTCGGAAAAAAGTTTTGCATTCATACAAACACCTCTCTTTCCATCAAGTATCGCTTCAGCTTCCCGCGGATCCGGGTCAGCCGGACGGAGACGTTTTTCTCAGTCAGCCCTGTAAGCCCGGCGATGTCCCTGCAGCTGTCGGCAAACCAGTAGCGGCGCAGGAAGATCCTCCGGTTTTCCAAGGGCAACGTGTCCAAAAAATCCTCCAGAATCCGGGCCAGCTCCTTGGCCTCCACGGTATCCTCCACGGTGTCCGGGGCGGCGATGGCCGCCTCGATCTCCTCCATGGCCACCGTGTAGGTCCCTCCCCGCTTGGCCGCGCCCTTTTGATAGTAGCGCTTCAGGGAGAGATTGCGGACGATTTGGCACAGGTAGGCCGGCAGCGGGCTGGGCCGCGCCGGGGGGATGGCGTTCCACGCGCCGAGATAGGCGTCGTTGACGCACTCCTCCGCGTCCTGATGGCTGTTTACGATGCGGTAGGAGAGACTGCGGCAGAGCGCCCCGTATTGCCGGTCGACCTCTTGGATCGCCTGCTGGTCCCGCCGGAAAAACAGCTCAAGGATCTGTTCGTCCTTCATTCTCTCTCGCCTCCTTTCCCTCTTCACCTATTTACTACGGTTTTGGCTGCAAATCCTACATCCCATCTGCCATTTTTTCAAAAAAATGATGCCGCGGGTTGATTGTCCCGGCGGCGTTTGCCGCCTTCCGCCGTCTGCCATGCGCTGCTGTCGGGCGGCGGACGGTTCTCCCGCGCTGCCCGCAAAAAGGGGACCGGGGAGATTGCCTATTGACGAATTTCCGGGGAAACGGTACAATAGGGGCAGATCACAAAGCGGCGGCTCTCGGAAAACTGGGGAACGTCGGGAGAAGGAGAAAAAGCATATGATGAGCAAAAAGACGACGGATATTGTCGCCTATATCACATGGATCGGCCTGATTGTTGCACTTCTGGTGGGGGACAGACAGGGATCCCGCTTCCACATGAACCAGGCACTGGTGATCTGGCTGGTGGGCTCTGTGGGCAGCTTCCTGCCGGTCATCTGGGTCGTCACCTCAATTCTCTGCTTCATCTGCTGGGTGATGGGCCTTGTCTACGCCGTCCGGGGCGAGGAGAAGGAGGTCCCCATCCTCGGCAAGATCAAGCTGCTCCATTAAAGGCGGCGGGCTTTAGCGGACAGGGGCGTTTTGCGGGCGGGCCCATGTCCCCTCTATATCGGACCTGTGCGCTGCAGGGGAGGGAAGTTCCATTCCCGCCCCTGCTTTATTTTGGGGTCGGCAGGCGCGCAGATCCTTGACAAATCGCATTGTGGGGAGTACCCTCACTTCATAGGAACAGGTAAAGGAGGCCATATGATGGGCATTTATCACAGCATTACCGAGCTGGTGGGGCACACCCCCCTCCTGGCTCTGGAAAACTTCTCCCGGCAGCAGGGACTGTCCACCCCTCTGCTGGCGAAATTGGAGTACCTCAATCCCGCGGGGAGCGTCAAGGACCGGGTGGCCCTGGCCATGATCTTGGACGCGGAGAAAAGCGGTAAGCTGCGCCCCGGCGCCACCATCATTGAGCCCACCAGCGGCAACACCGGCATCGGTCTTGCGGCTATGGCCATCCCCCGGGGCTACCGCGTGGTGCTCACCATGCCCGACACCATGAGCGTGGAGCGGCGCAGCCTGCTGCGCGCCTACGGCGCGGAACTGGTGCTCACCGACGGCGCCGCCGGCATGAGCGGCGCCATCGCCAAGGCGGAGGAGCTCTCCGCCCAGATTCCCGGCAGCCTCATCGCCGGACAGTTCACCAACCCCGCCAACCCCGCCGCCCACTACGCCTCCACGGGCCCGGAGATCTGGGAGGACACCGCGGGACAGGTGGACCTCTTTGTGGCCGGGGTGGGCACAGGCGGCACCCTGACCGGGGTGGGGAAGTATCTCAAGGAGCAAAAGCCCTCCGTCCGCGTGGTGGCGGTGGAGCCCGCCGGATCCCCTGTCCTCTCCGGCGGCAAGGCCGGCCCCCACGGCCTGCAGGGCATCGGCGGCGGCTTTGTCCCCGACACGCTGGACACCTCCGTCTACGACGAGATCCTCACCGTCACCGAGGAGGAGGCCTACACCGCCGGCCGGGCCATCGCCAAAACCGAGGGGGTCTTGGTGGGAATCTCCGCCGGGGCGGCCCTCCACGCCGCCATAGTCCTCGCCCGCCGGAAGGAGAACAGCGGCAAACATATTGTAGCGCTGCTGCCGGACACCGGGGACCGCTATCTCTCCACCCCGCTTTTTGGTGAATAATAGCTGCTTTTTCCCCTGAAACAGAAGGACTCCCGCTTTATGGGGAGTCCTCCTTGTTATGCGTACCGTTCCTCTCCGCCGGCTTTTTCCGCAGAGCACAAAGGCCTCTTGACAGCGGGAGGCCCCTCTGCTACAATAGGCCGCGAAGAAAATCACAGATAGGAGGCGGGAACATGCGGATTGCTCTCTGCAGATAACCCATATGGCATAACAACAGACGGAGAAATCCGGCGGCGGACAGATGTGCCGCCTTGGTTTGTTATGCCGGCTGCAGGAAGCATCCCCCATATCCCCCTTGTAGGACGCATAGGCTTTTTGGTGGTCCCTCCGCTGGGCAAAACACAGCGGGGGCCATGGCGCCGTCTCCGGCGGCACATGCCGCAAGCGTACCGTACTGCTGGGCCGCGGGACCTTCCCGCGGCCCATTTTGCGTAACAAGGAGGATTTTTGCCATGTCTATGATACAAATTTCCCATCTCACCTTCGGCTATACAGGCAGCGCGGAGCTCATCTTTGAGGATCTCAATCTCCAGCTGGACACCACCTGGCGCCTGGGGCTGATCGGCCGCAACGGCAGGGGAAAGACCACGCTGCTGCGCCTGCTCCAGGGAGAGCTGCCCAGCGGCGGCGCCATTTCCGGCGTCCCCGCCACCGCTCTTTTCCCCCAGCGGCCGCCTGCTCCGGGGATGCTGACTGTTCACGCCTTGGAGGAGCTGTGCCCTGAGGCGGAGGAGTGGCAGGTGGTGCGGGAGCTCCACACCATTGGGCTCTCCGAGGCCCTCTGGCGGCCCTTTGACACCCTCAGCGGCGGAGAGCAGACCCGGTCGCTGCTGGCGGCCCTCTTTCTGACGGAGGGGGTCTATCCCCTGATCGACGAGCCCACCAACCACCTGGACGAGGCGGGGCGGCGGTTGGTGGCGGAGTATCTTAAAGGGAAAGACGGCTTCCTCTTGGTCAGCCATGACCGCGCCTTTTTGGACGGCTGTGTGGACCATGTGCTGTCCATCGAGCGCAGCAAGGTACGCCTGCAGCGGGGGAACTACACCCAGTGGCAGGCGGAGAAGGACCGGGAGGACGGCTATGAGCGGGGGGAAAATGAGCGGCTGCGCAAGGATATCCGCCATCTGGAGGAAGCTGCCCGCCGCAGCGCAAATTGGTCGGACAGGGTGGAGCGCACCAAGTACGCCGCCAAAAACGCCGGGCTGAAGCCGGACCGGGGCTATGTGGGCCACAAGGCGGCCAAGATGATGGCCCGGTCCAAGGCCATTGAGGGGCGGCGGAACCGGGCCATTGAGGAGAAGTCCGCCCTGCTGAAGAACATCGAACGGGTGGATTCCCTCAAGCTGACGCCCCTCCGGCATCATCAAGAGGTCCTGGCGGAGGGTCGGGAGCTGTGCCTGCTCCGCCATGGGGAGGTGATCTGCGGCCCGCTGGGCTTCACGGTGCGCCAAGGGGAGCGCATCGCCCTGACCGGGCCCAACGGCTGCGGGAAATCCACCCTGCTCCGGGCCCTGACAGGGGAGGAGGGGATCGAGCACACCGGGACACTGCGCCTCGCCTCAGGGCTGATTTTGTCGGTGGTACCCCAGGAGACGGAGCAGTTGCGGGGCCCCTTGGAGGAGCTGATCGCCGAGAGCGGCGCGGAGGAGAGCTTTTTCAAGGCACTTTTGGTAAAGCTTGGCTTCACGCCGGCCCAGTTCGGCAGGGACATGGCCGGCTACAGCGCCGGGCAGCGGAAAAAGGTGTACATCGCCAGAAGCCTCTGCCAGAGGGCCCACCTCTACCTGTGGGACGAGCCCCTCAACTATGTGGATCTGCCCGCCCGGATCCAGATCGAGGAGCTGCTCCTCCAGTGCGCGCCCACCCTCCTCTTTGTGGAGCACGATGGCGCCTTCCGGGAGAAGGTGGCCACCGGGGAGATCGCCCTGTAGCGGCCCCGCCGCCTCCTCAAAAAACCCCGCGAATTCGCCGGTGGCGAATAAATCTTGCCCACAGTGGGTGGCGGCCTTGTCAAAAAAGCGGCTGTGCCGCTTCTTGACAGTTTGAGAGCGGCAGGCGATTCGCCTGCCGCTCTTCTGCTGTATGCTGTATCCGGTTTGCCCCCTGTCTCACCCCTGGTGGGCGGCCAAGATTTTCCAGTACTCCTGATAGTTCTCCTCCAGCAGCCGGGGGGTGTCCAGCCCGTAGGGGCACTTGGACTGGCACTGGCCGCAGTGGAGGCAGCCCTCGACCTTCTTCATCTTCTCCTGCCACTCCGGAGTCAGCCAGTCGGCGGCGGGAGCCCGGCGGAGCATGAGGACAATGCGGGCGCAGTTGTTGATCTCGATCCCGGCGGGGCAGGGCATGCAGTAGCCGCAGGCCCGGCAGAAGTCGCCGGAGAGCTCCTTTCTGTCCTTGTCAATGACGGAGCGCAGCTCCTCGGTCAGGGGGATGGGCTCCTTCACACAGGCGAGAAACTCCTCCAGCTCCCAGCCGTGCTGGACCCCCCAGATGGGCACCACCGTGGGCATCGTCTCCATATACGCCGCCGCAGCCCTGCCGTTTTGGATCAAGCCGCCGGCCATGGCCTTCATGGCGATAAAGCCCATGCCCTTCTCCTCACACTTTTTCACAAGCTGCAGCTCCTGCTCCCCGGAGAGATAGCTGAAGGGGAACTGGAGGGTGGCGTACAGGCCGGAGTCGATGGCCTCGCTGGCCACGGACAGACGGTGGTTGGTGATGGAGATATGGCGGATTTTCCCCTCCGCCTTGGCCTGCAGGGCGGCGTCGTAGAGACCGTCCTCCCCGCCGGGCTTGGGGCAGAAGGAGGGGTTGTGGAATTGATAGATGTCGATATAATCGGTGCCGAGGGTTTTCAGGCTTGTCTCCAAGTCCGCCCACATCTCCTTGGCGGTCTTAGCCTGGGTCTTGGAGGCGATAACCACCTTGTCCCGCATGCCGGAAAAGGCGGCGCCCACCTTCTCCTCGCTGTCGCTGTAGGCCCGGGCGGTGTCAAAGAAGGTCATCCCCCCGTCATAAGCCCGGCGGAGCAGGGCCACCGCCTCGTCCTTCGTGATGCGCTGGATGGGCAGACAGCCAAAGCCGTTTTTTTCAATGGTCAGCCCCGTGTTTCCGAGAGTGATCTTGTGCATAGTGTTCTCCTTTCTCCTGTGTGCGCTTCTCATACATGCCCTTCCGGCCCTCAGGGCGGGCCGGCCGCTGGTATTTGCTGCCAGTATAGCACAAAAATGGGTCGGTGAAAAGACCAGACACCTGTCTTTTCCGCGGATCGATCCGCCCATACATCTGTGCCGCCGCAGGAAGGGATAAAAAACAGCGGGCCGAGGGAGTCGGCCCGCTGTCTAACTTTATTGGATCAGATGGTTCCGGCCTCACTGGCCCATGGCCGCGGCGGAGGCCTCCAGCTGGGCGATGAGGGCGCGGAGCTTCTCCGCCTTCTCCCGCTCGGCGTTCACCACCGCCTCGGGAGCCTTGGCCACAAAGCTCTCATTGGAGAGCTTCTTCTCGATGATGGCGAGGCCCTTCTCCGCCTTCTCCCGCTCCTTGGCGATCCGGGCGCGCTCCTGCGCTAAGTCCACCAGCTCGCTGAGGGGCATGAAGATCCGGGCGGCGTGGGTGATGACCTCCACCATGCCCTCCGGCCGGGTCTCCCCGCCGAGCGCGCTTTTGATGGTGACGTCGCTGGCGCCGGCTAAGCGCTGGAAGAAGGGGATGCCGGAGAGGAACACCGGTACCTGGGCGGTGACGATGGTGAGAGCGGCCTTCCGGCTGGGGGGGACGTTCATCTCTGAGCGGCGGGCGCGGATGGCGCGGATAGCGTCCATAATCAGCTCCATGGCGTCCTCCTCCTTCTGGAAGGAGAGCTCCTCGTCGTAGACCGGCCAGGCGGAGGTCATGAGGAAGGGGGCGTCCTCGTCGTGGGGCAGGGCCTGGTAGATCTCCTCGGTGATGAAGGGCATGAACGGGTGGAGGAGCTTGAGCATGTTGATGAGCACATAGCACAGCACGTTTTGCGCGTTGATCTTCGCCTGCTCGTCCTCCCCCTGCATCCGGGACTTGGTCAGCTCGATATACCAGTCGCAGTAGGTGTCCCAGATGAAGTCGTAGACCTTGGCGCTGGCCACCCCTAATTCATAGGCCTCCAGGTTGTCGGTGACCTCCTTGACGAGGGTGTTGAGCTTGGAGAGG
>CAJFUI010000085.1 GCA_904420145.1 uncultured Oscillospiraceae bacterium | reverse complement strand
TGCGCAGAACCTCGATCTCACAGCGCTTATAGCATTTGGGACTCTCCGGGGACTCGTCCAAGCGGACCTTGACCTCCTCCCGCAGCAGATCCACACTGCTGATATTCCCTATGCCGTCAGGCGTGTTGACAAAGGAGTCGTTCTTCGGCATGCGCTTGGAGGCGTCCTCGTAGGCGTTCTGCTCATACTTCAGGCAGCACATCAGCCGGCCGCAGGTACCGGAAATCTTGGTAGGATTCAGGCTCAGATTCTGGGTCTTGGCCATTTTGATGGAAACGGGGACAAACTCGTCCAAAAACTGGCTGCAGCACAGGGGCCGGCCGCAGATGCCGATGCCGCCGATCATCTTGGCCTCGTCCCGCACGCCCACCTGCCTGAGCTCGATCCGGGCGCGGAATACGTTGGCGAGAGTCTTGACCAGCTCCCGGAAGTCCACCCGCCCCTCGGCGGTGAAAAAGAAGATAATTTTGCTGGCGTCAAAGTTGCTCTCCACCCGGATCAGCTTCATGTCCAGCTTGTGGTGGGCGATCTGCTTTTCGCAGATGGCGAAGGCCTCCTTCTCCCGCTCCCGGTTGTAGGCGTCGGTGCGGCGGTCGTTCTCCGTGGCGATACGCACCACGGAGCGCAGAGGCTGCACCACGCTCTGATCCTCCACCTCGTGGTTCCCCTCGCAGCAGGTGGCGTACTCGCTGCCTGAGGCGGTCTCCACGATGACGTGCTCCCCAGCCTTCACCTGAAGGCCCCGGGGATCAAAATAGTAGGATTTGCATCCGCTGCGAAAGCGGACGCTGATGACTTCTGTCAAGGCGGTTTTCCCTCCTTAGTGGTTTATCAAATCGCTTCTATCAGCGCCGCGGACAAAGCACCGGTCACATGGCCCACGTTTAGGTTGAAGCGCAGCTGCTGGCCATAGGTTTGAAGCAGCGCCGCCGCTCCGTTCAGCTGGGCCGGCGTAAGGGCCCGGGAGAGCTCCCCGCTCAGCCCATCCCCCCCGGCGCAGCCGTAGGAGACCAGCAGAGCGTCGGTCAAGAGGCGGCGGCTCTGCTCCAGAAGCTCCTGCAGCTCCTCCCGCTTGCACTTGGCCGTCTCAAGGCCGGTGAAAAACGCGCACAGGCCCAGCCGGTCCCGGCGGCAGAGCAGGCGGCACAGAGCCTCAGCCTGCTCCCCCTCCTCCCCGCGCTCCTCCTCACCCAGCTTCCACTCCGTGCACCGGGAACGGATGGTAGGCAGCAGCTGGGCGCTGCTCTGGGCACAGAAGAGAAAGGCGGCGTGGGCCGGCCCCTCCTCCACCACCTTCAGCAGCACGTTCTGGGCCCGGGCGTCAAGGAGGGAGCAGTCGGGGAAAATGTAGACCTTCCGCTTCCCCTCGTTGGGGAGGATATAGGCGTCGCCGCGCAGAGTGCGCAGAGTGTCGATGGAGATCATCTTGTGCTCGCTGTCGGTGACGACGGTTACGTCGGGGTGGATGCCGGCGCGCACCTTGCGGCAGGGGCCGCAGCGGCCGCAGGGGATGTCCCCCTCCGCCCCCTCGCATTCCATGGCCTCAGCAAGAAAACGGGCGGCACCAAGGAGATCACCGCCGCCGCTGAGAATCACCGCCGAGCCTGTGGCATGCTGCCGCACCGCTCTTTGAAATCGCTCGGCCCTCCGTCTATTCGCCTGTTCCGTCAGCTGATCCATGGTCCGGCTCCTCTATCTGCCGGCTTCCCCTCTGCCAGGGCGCCGCACAAAATCAAACAAAAAATAGATGCGAAATCATAATTATTGTATCACAGGCCCCCTATAAATTGCAATAAATACCGAACAATAATTTTTTCCTTACCGAATTCTTTGTTTTTGGGCCTATCAAAATAAAAAAATATCAGAATTTTACATTTCTTGTCTTGCACATTAGCAAAAAAGTATTTATAATAAAAAGCCTGAATGCGAACTCATACGCAAGAGAAAGTCGCTGCCAAGCTACATTTTTACAGGAGGATTAGATTGTGAGCAAAAAGTACGTGTATCTGTTTTCCGAGGGCAACGCAAATATGCGTGAGCTGTTGGGAGGCAAAGGCGCCAACCTGGCCGAGATGACCAATATTGGCCTGCCCGTTCCCCAGGGCTTCACCATTACCACTGAGGCCTGCACCCAGTATTATGAGGACGGCCGGCAGATCAACGATGAGATCCAGGCGGAGATCATGGCGTATATCACCAAGCTGGAGGAGATCACCGGCAAGAAGTTCGGCGACATCGAGAACCCTCTGCTGGTTTCCGTGCGCTCCGGTGCCCGGGCTTCCATGCCCGGCATGATGGACACCATCCTGAACCTGGGCCTCAATGAGCAGGTGGTAGAGGTGCTGGCTAAGAAGTCCGGCAATCCCCGCTGGGCCTGGGACTGCTACCGCCGCTTCATTCAGATGTACTCCGACGTGGTCATGGAGGTGGGCAAGAAGTACTTTGAGCAGCTCATCGACGCCATGAAGGAGAAGCGCGGCGTCACCCAGGACACCGAGCTCACCGCCGAGGACCTCAAGGAGCTGGCCGGCCAGTTTAAGGACGAGTATAAGGCCAAGATCGGCTCCGACTTCCCCTCCGACCCCAAGGAGCAGCTCATGGGCGCCATCAAGGCCGTGTTCCGCTCCTGGGATAACCCCCGCGCCAACGTGTACCGCCGGGACAACGACATCCCCTACTCCTGGGGCACCGCTGTCAAC
>CAJFUI010000084.1 GCA_904420145.1 uncultured Oscillospiraceae bacterium | reverse complement strand
CATGACCGACGCCATCGTCCATGTGGTCCGCTGCTTTGACGACGACAACGTGATCCACGTGGAGGGCTCCACCGACCCCATCCGGGACATCGACATCATCGACTTGGAGCTGATTATGGCGGACGTGGAGATGGTGGATCGGCGCATCGATAAGGCCCAGAAGGTCGCCAAGGGGGACAAGAAGTTTCTCCACGAGGTGGATGTGTTCCAGGGCCTGCGCAGCTGGATGAACGACGGAAAGTCCGCCCGCAGCTACGAGTGCAGCGAGGAGGACACCGCCCTCATCGCCACCAGCGATCTTCTGACCCTTAAGCCGGTGATCTACGCCGCCAACCTGGACGAGGACGGCTTTGCCGACTACGAGAACGTGCCCTACTACCAGCAGGTGGCGGAGCGTGCCGCGGCGGAGGGGGCCCAGGTGATCCCTGTCTGCGCCAAATTAGAGGCGGAGATTGCCGAGCTGGAGGGCGAAGAGAAGGAGCTCTTCCTGCAGGATTTAGGCATTGCCGAGAGCGGACTGGACCGCCTCATCAAGGCCAGCTATACGCTGCTGGGTCTCATCTCCTATCTGACCAGCGGTGAGGACGAGTGCCGGGCATGGACCATCACCAAGGGCACCAAGGCCCCGCAGGCCGCCGGCAAGATCCACACGGACTTTGAGCGGGGCTTCATCCGGGCGGAGGTCATCGCCTTCGACGACCTGATGGCCGTGGGCTCCATGGCCGCCGCCAAGGAGAAGGGCCTGATCCGCTCCGAGGGCAAGGACTACGTGGTCAAGGACGGGGACATTATCCTCTTCCGTTTCAACGTATAAGCATGGAACAGGAGCAGCTTGCGCAGATCGTCTCCCTGCGCCGCGCCCTCCACAGCTGCCCCGAGCGGGCAGGCTGTGAGCGGCAGACCAAGGCGCGGCTGATGGAGTTTCTCGCGGAGCACACCAGCCTGACTCTCCACGATCAGGGACTCTGGTTCTATGCCGCCCACCGGGAGGGGGATGGCCTGCCCGGGCTCGCCTTCCGGGCGGACTTTGACGCGGTACCGGTAGAGGGGGGCGCCGCCCACCTGTGCGGCCACGACGGCCATGCCGCCGCCCTATGCGGTCTCGCCCTCCTGCTGGAGGGGAAAAGGATAGGCAAAAACGTGTTTTTGCTCTTCCAATTCGGGGAGGAGAGCGGCGAGGGGGGCGAGGCCTGCTGTGCCCTCTTTGACCGGGAACAGGTAGATGAGATCTACGGCGCCCATAACCTGCCGGGATACCCTATGGGACAGATTTTGACCCGGCCGGGAACCATGGCCTGCGCCTCCTGCGGCGTGACGGTCCGGTATATTGGCGCTCCCGCCCACGCCGCCTATCCGGAAAATGGCCGCAGTGTAGCCCCGGCGGTAGGGTCGCTGCTGACCGAGCTCCCCACGCTGGCCAACCCGGCGGACTACCACAGTATGGTGCTCTGTACCGTCATCGGCTGCCGCATGGGAGAGAAAGCTTTCGGCGTTTCTGCGGGAACGTCGGAGGTGTGGCTCACCCTCCGTGCGGCAGAGAACGGGGATTTTCAGCGCCTGCGCCAGCGGGTGCTGGAGCGGGCGAAAGCGCTGGCGGACCGGGACGGTTTAACCTGTGAGATTACCCTGCAGGATGTGTTCCCTGCCACAGAGAATACGCCGAAGGCGGCGGAAAAAGTCCTCTCTGTCTGCGGCGGCGTTTTGCTGCCCTCGCCTATGCGGTGGAGCGAGGACTTTGGCTGGTATCTTCAGCGGTGTACAGGGGCGTTCTTCGGCGTAGGGGCCAGCGAGGACTGCCCGCCGCTGCACACAGCTGGCTATATCTACCCCGACGCGCTTCTGCCTATCACTGCCGAAGCCTTCTACCGCTTGGCAGAGGCGCCTCTTTTATAAAGTTGAAGAAATTGGCTGCATGCCTATATGCAACAAAAAGCCGGTACACAGGAATGTGTACCGGCTTTATTTTTTTCAAGAGGGGACAGGTTCCCCCTTGAGAATTCCCCCTCACCAGTCTGCGGACTGGTGTCGCCGCGGCAGGCGGCGGGGGAGCTTGTGCCCAGCGGCGGGGGTATTTCGCGCCGGTGGGCGCGAGTGACTTTTGTCTCTGAACAAAAGGCACCAAAAATCAGCTTAGGGGCAAGTCCCTAAGGACCCCCGGGAACCGGGTGGGAACTGAAGGTCATCGCGAAACAAATTTGCCTCTCAGCATGCGCCAGCCCCGGTGCAGCACTGAATTGGCTGCCGCTCTGTACCTGCCCTTTCCGCTGCGCTAAGGGCTGCTCTGGCGGGCAGCGGGAGACCGATGCCCTACCGTTTCGCTCGACTGCTGATTCCCTTCTTGCGGTATATCGTGTTCTATCGCTTTCGCACATTGGCAGTCCGCCCTATTCCGCCGCAGCAGGCGCTGTTCGGTGGGGTGGTAAGGTGGAACACTTCACCGCAGCAGGGCGTAACGCCCGGGGCAGGAACGGCTGTCCTTTCGATACCCACGCGCCGGTGATAGAAGAAGGCAGTACAATTGGGACAAGGGAGTTCTTAGAACCGTAGGTTCTAAGCGGCGTTTTGGTGACTTTTTCGCCGGGGAAAAAGTTACTCGCCCGGAGGCGAAACCTCTATCCCCCGCCGCCGGAGGCGGCAAAATCTCCCCACAAAAGCTGCTGCTTTTGCGGGGGCCCCGGGATTTGACCTGGTTTAGCCGGATTCATTCCGGCCAAACCCAAGCATTTTGCCTATGGCAAAACACTTGCACGCCGCACCTGCGGCGATGTGCCCTGCAGGGCACAAAACGCCAAAATCTGACAACAAAAAGGAGAATGTGACATGAATTATACCCAGCATTATCAGCTCCCCCAGTGGGTGGACTCCGATCGGATT
>CAJFUI010000083.1 GCA_904420145.1 uncultured Oscillospiraceae bacterium | reverse complement strand
TCATCCGCCCGCTTCAGACAGCCTGAGTATCTTACCAGATCCTTCCGGCTTTGTCAACCCCTTTTTGCAAAAAACTTTTTGTTTTCTGCTCTCGGGGGCCCCGCCTCAACAGCGCTTGCATAATATACCACCTTCCCCCTCCTCTGTCAACCCCCTTTTCCCCTTTTTTCTGAAAGAATTTTGAAAAATATAGGGGACATTTCCGCGGGCACATGATATACTATTTTTCAAAATACATCCCACTATATTTAGAGGTGATTCCATGGAGTGGAAACGGCTGAGCGCCACCTTCGGCGCTTTGGAGAATGCTACCCTATTATTAGACAAAGGTTTTCATTTAATTCATGCCCCCAACGAAAGCGGAAAAAGTACGTGGTGCGCCTTCCTGCGCACTATGCTCTATGGCCTCCCCACTCGGGACCGGCGCCCTACCGCGGATAAAAACCGCTATGCTCCTTGGTCAGGAGCGGCCATGGAGGGGCGGATGGATCTCATCGCGAAGGGGCGGGCGCTGACCATTACCCGCCGCACCGCTCGGGCCAGCTCCCCCATGGGGGCCTTCTCCGCCGTCTATACCGGCACCGCCGCTCCTGTGGAGGGGCTGGACGGCAAAAACTGCGGCGAGGTGCTCACCGGCGTTCCCCGGGAGATCTATGAGCGCAGCGCCTTCATCAGCCAGCGGGGCATGGTCATCGGGCAGGACGCAGAGCTGGAGCGGCGCATCGCGGCGCTGATCACCTCCGGGGAGGAGGACACCTCCTACAGCGAGGCCGCCGACCGGCTGAAGAAGCAGCTGTATAAGCGCCGCTACAACAAAAGTGGCCAGCTGCCCCAGCTGGAGCAGGAGATCGCCTCCTTGGAGGCCCAGCTCTCCCGCAGCGAGGAGCTGCAGGGGCAGATTCTCTCCGCGGAGAGCGCTCTGCCCCTCTTGGAGCGGCAGGAGGCCCAGATCACCGAGGAGCTCTCCCAGTGCCAGGATGAGGCGGATCTGGAGAACCGCCGGCAGTATGAGGCGCTGCTGCGCCAGTATGAGGACGCCAAGGGCCAAACCGCCCTGCGCCGCCAGGAGGCCGAGAGCCTCCCCTCCCGCAGCGAGCTGATTCTTTTGAAGTCCGCCGCCGGAAACGTGCTGGTCAACGAAAAGACGGTGCAGAACGCCGCCGGCCAACTGAAGCTCCGCCAGCAGGAGACTGCCGCCGCCAAGGAGAAGGCGGACGCCTTCCCCCTCTTTTCCGGCATGACGGCGGAACAGGCCGAGGCCAAGTCCGCCGAGGATTGGGAGGAGCTCCGCCGCTGCACCCGCCGCCGCAGGCTTGTCCTGACCGCCGCAATCCTTTGCCCTGTGGCGGCAGCTGCGCTGCTGCTTCTCTCCCTCCTCCATTTTCTGCCGGTGCACCCCGCCGCGGCCCTTGTCCCCCTTGTCTTGCTGATTCCTTTGATCCCCCTCGGCAGCGCCAACAAGCGGAGGGCAGAGGCGCTGCTGTCCGCCTACGGCGGCGAGGACGGCTTTGCCCGGCTGAGCGGGGCCTACCGGGAGCTCTGTGCCCAGCTGGCCGCCTGCCGTCAGGGGGAGGAGGCTGCCCGCGCCCGCCTTGCCGAGCTCTCCGAGAGCTTAGAGCGCTCCCGCAGCCAGGTCCTTTCCGCCGCACAAGCTCTCTCCCCAACCGCCGGCGATCTCACCTCCGCCGCCAAGGCCTTTGATGAGGCTGCGGCGGCATGGGGCCGCTTGGAGGAGGCCGGGCGCGCAGAGGACCATCTGCGCATCCGCTGTGAGACCTTAGCACACGCCCTGAAGGACGCTCCGCCGGAGACAACCTCCCAAGTCTCTCCCCAGCTGCTGCGCCAGCAGCTCTCGCAGGTCCAGCTGTCCCTCCGGGAGACCCGGCAGCGCTTGGCCCATGCCCAGGGGCAGCTCCAGCTCACCGGCAGCCCCGCCGAACTGCGGGAGCAGCTGGCGGAAAAGGAGGCCGCCCACAGGCAGCTCCAAGGGGAATACGACGCCATCGCCCTGTCCCTCGAGGCCCTGACCGCCGCCAATACAGCCCTGCAGAACCGCTTCTCCCCGGAGCTTGGAAAAAAATCTGCGAAATACTTTGCAAAACTCACCGGAGGGAAGTATAATACTGTATTGCTCAACCGGGAGCTGGAGGCCTCCGCGGAGACGGGGGACGCCCTTCCCCGCTCCTTCTGGCAGCTGAGCCAGGGGACGGCAGACCAGCTCTATTTGGCGGTACGCCTGGCGATCTGTGACATGCTGCTCCCCCAGGAGCAGGCGGCGCCTCTGATTCTGGACGATGCGCTGATCACCTTTGACGACGAGCGGATGGCCGCCGCCTTGGAGGTGCTGCTGGAGATTGCCCAGCACCGGCAGGTATTGCTGTTTACCTGCCAGTCCCGGGAGGAGGCGTATCTGCGCCAAACCCACGGCGGAGAGGTCCGCTTTCTCTCCCTTTAACACTGCATCCCCCAACAGCAGGAGGAGGTCTGTTCATGCCATCTAATCCAACCGCGCTGGCCGCACTGTTTCTGCTCTTTATGATCTACAGCTTTATCGGCTGGTGCGGCGAGATGATCTACTGCTCCATCGGCCAGCGCCGTCTCTGCGAGAAGCGGGGCTTTCTCAACGGTACCATCTGTCCCATCTATGGCCACGGTGCTCTGCTGGTGCTCTGGGCCCTCCACGGGGGCTGCGAGAATCCCCTGCTCACCTTCTTTTTCGGCATGCTTTTGACCACGGCGGTGGAATATGTCACCAGCTACGCCATGGAGAAGCTCTTTCACATGCGCTGGTGGGACTACTCAAAGCACAAATTTCAAATCAACGGCCGGGTCTGCCTGCTCAACTCCACCCTCTTCGGCCTCGCCTGCGTCCTGTTGTGCCATGTGGCCCATCCGCGGGTGATGAGACTGGTCTACTTTTTGGTTGACCACCATGTGGCCATCCCCCTCGCCGCCGTTTTGCTGGTCCTCTATCTGGCCGACATTGTGGTCTCCGTCCGCAGTGCCATCCAGATGAGCAGCCGCTTGGAGAAGCTCCGCGCCCTGCAGGAGGAACTGCAGAGCAAGCTGGAGGAGTTGAAGAGAGAGCAGCAGGCTAAGATGGACATATGGAAAGCCCAGAAGGCCGAGGCCGCCGGCGAGCTCCGGGAGAGGCTGTCCGCCAACCTCGAGGAGCGGCGCGCCCAGACCGGGCAGCGTCTCCGGGAGGGCCGGGAGGCGCTGGAGGAGCTGGGCGGAGCCTATCGGGAGCGCTGGGACGCCTTTAAGTCTGAGACGGAGCAGCGTATGAAAGCCCTTCTGCAGGGACAGGATCGTTTTGAGCGCCGTCTCATGCGCTCCTACCCCTCCCTCCGTTCGGAGCGCTATGCCGAGGCCATCGAAAAGCTCCGGCAGGCCCTGGAGGAATCCGCGGCGCGGCGGAAGCGCAGCCGCAAGAAAAAGTAAGCACGCAAGCATATGGATGGATGTTATAAATTGATAAAGGAGATGTTTTCCCATGAGCGAATGTACCCACGACTGCAGCACCTGCGGCGAGAGCTGCGGTGAGCGCACAGAGCCCCAATCCTTTCTGAAAGCGCCCAACAGCGCCGCCCGGATCGGCAGGGTCTTCGGCGTAGTCTCCGGCAAGGGGGGCGTCGGCAAGTCCATGGTCACCAGCCAGCTGGCTGTCATGACCCGGCGCAAGGGACATAAGGTCGGCATTTTAGACGCTGATGTCACCGGTCCCTCCATCCCCAAGGCCTTCGGCGTCCACGAGCGGGCCATGGGGGATGACCGGGGCATGCTCCCGGTAAACACCCGCACCGGCATCGAAATGATGAGTGTCAATTTGCTGCTGGAGAACGAGACGGACCCGGTCATCTGGCGGGGCCCCGTCATCGGCGGCGTGGTGACCCAGTTCTGGACCGATGTGGTCTGGGACGTGGATTACCTGTTTGTGGATATGCCCCCGGGCACTGGCGATGTGTCCCTGAGCGTGTTCCAGTCCATCCCCTTGGACGGCATCATCATTGTGGCCAGCCCCCAGGAGCTGGTGGGCATGGTGGTGGAGAAGGCGGTGAAGATGGCGGAGATGATGAACATCCCCATCGTGGGCGTGGTGGAGAACATGAGCTATGTCCTCTGCCCCGACTGCGGCAAGGCCATCCCCCTCTTCGGCGAGGGCAAGACCGAGGCCGCCGCCAAGGCCCACGGCCTGAAGCTGCTGGCGAAAATGCCCATCGATCCCAAGCTGGCCGCTCTGGTGGACGAGGGACGGATCGAGGACTTCGACGGCCAGTGGCTCTCCGGCGTGCTGGAGGAGATTCTCTGACCGGCATTAAAGCAGCGCCGAAAGCAGAAGGCCATTTCCTATTTCGCGGCACCTGCGCAGCGGCTTTGTATTTTCTGAAAAGCAGAGAGCTCCCGTCGGGAAAAATCCCGACGGGAGCTCTTTCTTTTGCAATATCTCTCAGCTCGCCGGCTGCGCCGGCTGGGTGTGGACGGCATAGAGCTGTCCGGATGCCCGGTCATAGAAAATCGCCGGGTGGGTGGTGTGGATCATCACGGGGGTGTGCCCGTTCAGTCCGTTCAGTATGGCCTCCAAATCACTGGTGAAGGTCGCATCCCCGGGCACGTCGCCGCTGTCCAGCATGACGGCCGTCCGGATCACCGTCTCGCCGTCGTGCTCCACCGCCAGCCATGCCCTGTTCCCTTCCCAGTAGCCGTCCGCCTCAATGGGCATCCAGCCCAGGGCGTCCTCCTCCCCGATACCCCAGTCAACGCTGAATATCAGCACCGGTTGGTCCTGGGTCAATCGGTCATAGGTATGCGCCAGAGTAAACGGCCCCACCCGCACATCCGTCGCTGTCAGGTCCTGTCCCTCGGAGAGTATTCCCTGCTCCGTCATCCAGTTCTGGATATAGGGCAGGAAATAGTCCTCTAAGCGGAAGGCGTTGTCGCTGGGCAGCACCAGGTAGGTCCCCGCCTCGATCCACGGATCCCCGGTGCCCTGCGTCACCACCGCGATATCATCGGCCGCGCCGCCGCCCGCGGACTTCAGCTCGCCCCAGTTGTAGCCCTCGCTCTCGCCGGCGAGGCGGAAGGTGTCCGCCACGTAACGCAGCCGCTGCCCCCAGCCCTCCGCCGCCTCGGCGGCGTAGGTCCACAGTACCTCATAGCAGCCGGTCTCTCCGGTGACAAGGATGGAGCTGGTATACCGCCCGCCGGCACTCTCCTGCACCCCTATAGCCCAAGGGATATCCGCTCCGGTGCCCTCGTTGGTCAGCACCTCGTCAAACTGCTCCTCATAGGAGGTGTAAAATTCCTCCGCCGTGTAGTCTGTGCCGTGGTCCCGCACCTCCAAATACATGCTCAGCTGACTGCTGTCCGGGTACCAGCGGTAGGTGCTGGTGTCCCGCTGCCAGCCGCCGTAGGGGATATAGAGACTCCACGTGTAGATCCCGTAGGCGCCGCCCCCCTGATAGAGATAACTGTTGACCTCCTCTACATACCCCTCGATGACAACAGGGATCATGGCGGTGACCTCCCGGTCCCGGAGCCCCCGCTGGGGCGGCAGGGCTGTCCCCTCCATTTTGCTGCCCACCACCTGCCAGAAGTAGCTGGTCTGGGCCCAGTCCCCGGTGCCGCTCTCGTACTGGTAGTAGGCCATCAGCAGCGTGTAGGTCCGCCCGCCGTCCGCCGTGCGGGCCTCCACAATGTTCAGCTGCTGCACATGGCTGCCCGGGTCGTCAAATTCATACAGCACCTCCCAGTCCGAGAGAGTGTCGCCGTAGCTGAGAAGGTAGCCGGTAAGGACCCCCTCCTCCGTGGTGGCCCATGCGCCGGCGGTGGTGGGGAGATCCATGATAAAGGCCGTGGTGGCCTCCGGCCAGCCATTGAGCATGGCGTTGAGTGTCAGGTCGTAGACATACCGGCTGGTGAGATAGGTGGTAAGGGTGTAGCCATTCTCGCCGATGCTCCCGTCATAGCCCGTCTCCTCCTGATAGACCCGGCCCTCGGCGTCCACACGCACCACGAAGTAGGGCGAGCCCATGGAGGAGGTCTCTGTCAGCCAGCCGTTCTCCGCCGACATGCCGCCGGCCATGGTGATGGTGCTCATATCCTCCGGTTTCAGCCGGTAGCCGAGGCTCCATGCCTCATAGGTGTTCCCCTCCTCATCCGCCACAGCGGCGTAAAGGGACAGGCTGCTGATATAGCGGTCGGTGATCTTCGTCACGCCGTCCGTCTCCAGCCGCTCCGCCTCATTTTCAATATAGGACCAAGCCATGGCCTCCACTGAGGCATAGAGATCGTTGGTGTAGCTGACGATCTTGCCGTCGGTGATGGTCAGCGTGGCGTCGCCCCAAGGGGCGCCGCAGGCGGCTGACACATCCGCGTTCCAGTCCTGTACCGCCACAGTCAAGGTAACGGTAGCCCCGTTTTGTTCCCCGGAGACCACCTTGGGCTGGACATAGTTGGTATCCCCGTGTTGAAAGTAGTAGCTGTCATAGGCCTCCACATAGACCCAGTCCAGCCCGGAGACAAAGTCGGAGAGGGCCAGCCCCGTGTGCTCATCTAAATAGGCAGCCAGATCCTCCGCATAGATCGCCTCCAAATCCGTCTCCAGCGTCTCCATACCGATGGCGTCCAGGTAAGCCGCCACCTCCCCAGCCTCCGGCTCATGGGTGATGCCCGCACCGTTGTACAGCAGCTCCGGGAGGCGCAGGTAGCGGATATCCGTGTACATATGGGTGAGAAAGCCGTTGTACGCCGGGCTCTCCAGCCGCTCCTGCCACACCGCTATCTCCTCCTCTGTCAGCAGGGAGGAGCGGTCCGTGGTAAAGCCGATGATGCACCCGGCAGCCACGGTCACCACCAGCACCGCGCACAGGATGAGAAGTCCCCGCTTGCGCTTGCTGCCGCCTAAAATATTCTGAAATCGTTCCCGCATAGTTTCCGCACCTCCATAAAAATGGGTGGAGAGCGCCACAGGCATGCCCTTCTGCCGGTGGAGGGCACTCAGCAGCGTCTCACTGTAGGCCCGGCGGGTCTCCCCGTCCGCCCCCTCCAGCACCGCGTCATCGCAGGTCAGCTCCATGTCCAGGGAGGCCTCCCGCACCAACAGATAGGCAAAGGGGTTGAACCAGTGGACACAGTTGGCTGCCAGCAGGGCCAGCTTATACCACAGATCCCGCCGCCTGTAGTGGGTCAGCTCATGGCGGAGAATAAAATCCAGATCCCGATCTGTATATGGTTCTCTCGGCAGCAGCAGCCTCGGCCGGAAAAGCCCGATCATCATGGGGCTCGTCACGCAGTCCGACACCAGCACGGGAATCTCTCGGCGGATACCCATCTCCTCCCGCAGCTCCTGCAGCCGCTCCGCAATCTCGCTGTCCGCCTCGGCGCTCCAGCGCAGGCAGCGGCGGTAGAAGAGGGCCGTGCCCAAGGCGTAGTAGAGGGCGAGGGCAGCCGCTCCGGCCAGCCACACGATCTGCAGGATGGTCTCCAAGGGCAGCGCCTCTGCCCTCTCCTCCACCGTCGGCTCGGCCGGCTGCTGGGGAATCACCGCCGCCGGCGCTGTGGCGCTTGCCGGCTCCGGCTCCTCCGTTGTTTCCGTTGCCAAATCCGGCTGCGGGCCCGGAAGGGGGATCTCTACCGCCGGAATCTCAATTTGAATCGGCGCATAGGTCTCCACCGCACTGGACCAGCGCAGGCCTAAAGGGGAGAGGGGGAGAAGCAGCAGCACCGCCAAGGCCAGCCACACATAGTACTTCCATTTGGCGTGGTAGCGGCGGCTCAGGGCTGGCTTGAGCAGCACCAGCACCACCACCACGCAGCTGACAATCACACTGATTTTCAGCAGATGCAGCAGGTCTCCCATTTACTTCCCCTCCAATTCATCCAAAAACTTCCGCAGATCCTCAATTTCCTCTCTGCCGATGGCCTTGCCGTTGTACAACGCCGCCACCAGTCCGGTAAAGGAGTTGCCGTAGAGGCGGCTTAAAAAGCTGCGGCTCTCCGCCTCCTGATAGGCCTCCCGGGTAATGAGGGGGCGGTAGCTGTTGCTGCGCCCCTCCTTTTCACAGGAGAGGAACCCCTTCTCCACAAGGCGGTTCAGCGCCGTCAGCACCGCGCTCAGGGGCCAGTCCCGCTTCGCCTTCAGCTGCTCCTGTATATAGGACGAATGAACCGCCCCTTCAGTTCCCCATATTACCTGCATGATGTCCAATTCCCCATCGCCGAGGCGCTTGATCTCCCGCTTCATTCCCGTCCCCTCTCTTTCCGTGTCCGGCGCCGCGCATTTTTATACAATTGTATAATCTGTTTTTATTATACATCCGTGTAATAAAATAGCAAGTTACAATCCGGTTACAGTATGCCCCTGTATATCCACCGCCGATTGGGACAGACTACAGAGCATCAAAGCATGCGCTGTGCCGGACAGCAAAAGCTTCGGCAGGTTTGCTCCGGCCCATTTTCACTTCGATTGGTGCCGCGCACAGCGGCGGAATGGGGGATTTCATGAAACGCTTTCGCATGCCCACGGCCTATACGATTCTATTCCTTCTGCTGATCTTAGTAGCGGCAGCTACCTGGGTGATTCCCGCCGGCTCCTATGAGCGCTCCGAGGAGGACAACGTCCCCATCGCCGGTTCCTACGCCGAGGCGGAGCCCTCCCCCCAGGGGGTTGGGGATGTGCTTCTTGCCTCCTTTCAGGGCTTTTACGACGCGGTGGATGTGGCGGTGTTCATCCTCATGGTGGGCGGCTTTCTGGGGGTCATGATGAAGACCGGCGCCATTGACGCCGGCGTCTCCAACATTATCCGCCTGTTGGGAGGAAGGGAGCGGCTGATGATCCCCATTTTGATGGTGCTCTTCAGCTTAGGCGGCACCTCCTTCGGCATGTGGGAGGAGACTATGGCCTTCTATCCCCTGCTGATCCCCGTCTTTGTAGCGGCGGGCTACGACGAGGTAGTGGGCATCGCGGTGGTGCTCCTCGGCAGCGCCGCAGGTGTGCTGGGCAGCACTGTCAACCCCTTCGCCACCGGCATCGCCTCCGGATTTGCCGGAATCTCCCTCGGCGACGGCATCGTGCTGCGCGGCCTTATATACGTGGTCATCCTCGGCGTAGCCATCTGGTATGTCATGGCCTACGCCGCCAAGGTGAAGGACCACCCGGAGCGCTCGGTCCTGTCCGGTACGGAAGGGGGCCTTGCCTCCCTCCACAAAGAGACAAAAGCGCCCCCGCTGACAAAGCGGCGCAAGATAGCCCTGGGAATTTTCACCCTTGTTTTTTTGGTGATGATCTATGCTGTCATCCCCTTCGAGGAGATCGGCCTGCCCATTCCCACCCTCGGCTGGTGGTTTCCCGAGCTCTCCGCCCTCTTTTTGGTGGGCGGCATTCTCATCGGCATCGCCTTCGGGCTGAAGGAGGTGGAGATTGCCGAGTCCTTTGTGGCCGGCGCCGCCGATCTCATTGGCGTGGCCTTCATCATCGGCATCAGCCGGGGCATTACCGTGCTGATGAACAGCGGAAAAATCACCGACACCATCCTCTACTGGGGAGAAAACGCCCTGCAGGGCACCGGTTCGGTGGTCTTTATCCTGCTGGTCTATCTGATCTACCTGCTTCTCTCGATCCTGATCCCCTCCTCCTCCGGCCTCGCCACGCTGTCCATCCCCATCATGGCCCCCTTGGGACAGTTTGCGGCTATTCCCGCCAGCCTGATTATCACCGCCTTTCAGTCCGCCTCGGGCCTTGTCAACATCATTACCCCCACCGCAGCGGTGGTCATGGGCGGCCTGGCCTTCGGCCGGGTACCCTATGAGAGCTGGATCAAATTTGTATGGAAGCTTATTCTAATTTTTCTTCTGCTGACTGCCGCATTTTTAGCAATATCCGCTGTTTTTTAGCCTAATTTTCTGTGCTATACTGGGGAAAGAAAACAACTCATCCCAAAGGAGCACACCGCCATGCGCGTAATCGACGTCCATGCCCACATTTTTCCTGATAAGATCGCGGACAGGGCCACCGCCGCCACCGCCGACTACTTCAACCTCACCGAGCCCCTGTACTACCACGGCAGCGTGGGGGAGCTGACGGCGGACCTGCAGCGCGGGCATATCGACTACGCCATGGTGTTCTCCGCAGCCACCAAGCCCCATCAGGTGGAGAGCATCAACCGCTTTATTTTCTCCGAGGCGGCCAAGCACCCCCAGTTCATCCCCTGCGGCACCCTCCATGCCGCCTACGAGAATTTTGTGGAGGAGCTGCGGTGGCTGCGGGAGCACGGCATCCACGGCATCAAGCTGCACCCGGAGATGCAGCGCTTCTATTTGGACGATCCCCGCCTGTTCCCTATGTTCGAGGAGATGGCCGCCCACGACATGTTTCTCATCGCCCACATGGGGGACCCCCGGGTCCGCTTCTCCGGTCCGGAGCGGATGATCCCTATCGCCGAGGCCTTCCCCACCCTCCGTCTGATCGCCGCCCACCTGGGGGACTGGGGGGAGTGGGAGGTGGAGCGGATCCGCCCCTTGGCCCAGTATTCCAACGTCTATGCCGACATCAGCAGCTCCTTCAGCGAGCGTCCGGGGGACCCCTCCCTTTTCGCCTGCATGGAGGCCTACGACCCCACCCACCTGTTCTTCGGCTCCGACTACCCCTTCTGGAGCCCGGCAGAGGAGGTGGAGAAAACCCGGCGCCTCGGCTTCTCCGAGGACCTCTTGGAGGACATCCTCTTTCGCAACTTCGCCCGGTTCTATCATTATAAGAAGCTGTAAAGGGCCGCGCCTGCAGGTGCGGCCCTTTTTGCCGCCTGTCCGGCGGCGGAGCCATTTTATGCCCTTTTGGCACAGAAATATTCCGCTCTGCGGAGCGGGTTCCTTTGCCCGCAGCGGCAAAGGAACCAAAGCGCTGCTTAGGGGCAAGCCCCTAAGCACCCCAGAGATTGGGTGTAGACTGACAGTCATCGCGAAATTTTCTTGCTTCTCAGCATGTGTCAGTTCCGGTGGAACACTGTATGGATTGCCGCTTTACACCCGCCCTTTCCGCTTCGCTAAGGGCTCCTGCGGTGGGTTAGTGGAGAGTAGCGTTCTATCAGTTTCGCACACTGGCAGTCTGCTCCACCCCACCGCAGCAGGCGCTTCTCACGGGGGAGAAAGTGTTAAGTGCCTCACCGCAGCAGGGCGTAACGCCCGGGGCGGGACTGTCAGTCCTTTCAACACCCATGCGCCGGCGATAAAAGAACACCGTACAGCGGGCATTAGGGAGTTCTTAGAACCGCAGGTTCTAAGCCAGCTTTTGCGGGGACCCCGGATTTGACTCAAATGGCCGAGCAAAGCCCGCCCATTTCAAGGTTTTGCCTGCGGCAAAACGCTTGTCCGCCGCACTTGCGGCGATATGCCCCGCAGAAGCACGGGGCAGCAAAACATCCCCGAAGGGCGCTCCTCCGGGGATGTTTGCAGGTATCCAGATCTGCTGTCCGTTCAGTGCAGCAGAGCAGTGGAGGTATAGGGCAAAAATCCGCCGCCCTCCGGCTCCACACGCACCTGCCTTCCCCGCTCCTCCGCCGGCAGGGGGTAGGTGGCCGTCAACAGGAAGCAGGCGCCTCCCGCCGTTGGGATCTCCGCTGCGGGGGTGAAGGTCTCGCTGTAAAAGGCCGCCTCCTCCAGCCCTATCACCGTAAGGGTAAAGCTTGGCGGCTCCTCCCCCTCGGGCACAAAGCCAAAGAGGCACAGCCATCCCGTCTCCCCCCGGCTGACACAGTGGTAGGCCGCACAGCCCCCCTCCCTCAGATCCAGCACCGTCCCGTTGAACATGGGGTACCAGCCGCCTAAGGGGGTGAACTGGGCTACCGAGTAGAGCAGGGTGTCGCCGCTGCGGCTGAGGTAGAGGCGTTTCCCCCTCATGGGGGCCTCCCCTCCGTCCGCGCTGTAAAAGATCTCCATGGCCGGAAGGCCGTTTGACAGCTCATTTTCCCGCACCACCTGCCCCGGCAGCAGGGCGATGAGTCCCAGCATCTGGCTGAGGGCTACCGCCGCCGCTAAAAGGGCCACGGCAAACAGGGCCTGCTGCCGCCTCGAATAAGTACGTGATTTTTTCATGATCCGTCCCCCCAATCCAGCGGAAGCTCCATGGCAAAGGAGTAGCCGTAGTGCTCTACGGTAATCTCCGCCGTCTCCGTGCCCTCCGCTATAGGGAAATCCACGCACCAATAAGTGCTGCCGCCATCCTGGGACCCGCCGCCGAAGCGGCCCTCCCGGCCCCAGCAGTACATCTCCCCCAGCGCGCCAAAGTCCAGGGTGGCGTTCAGGGGATTTTTGGCGTAGGCGGCGCAGTGGAGAAAGAGGGTGTAGTCCCCCGTGTCCTCCCCCTCCTGCCATGCCCGCTCCACGATCTCCACCCGGCTAAAGCGCACCACGTGGTCCCGCAGCTCCATCCGCTCATCGATAGGCTGGGAAAAAATCACAGGGTCGCTGCTTTTGGAGTAGCGGTCCGACAGGTCCCCCCAGCGGGCCTCCAAATTGCTCTTCAGGCGGACGCCGCAGCTTACCATGGCCCCCGCCATCCACAGGATCAGCAGCACCGTCAGCATCAGGGCGCACCGGCGGACCCAGAGCCAAAAGGGGGAGAGCTGGTCGTTCCACCGCCGGCCGATCTCCCCGCCGTCGCCCATGGCGGCCACAGCCTCCGCCTCCGGCGCCTCGCTGCCCCTCTCCCGGGCGGCCTCCGCGTGGTCCGATAGGTGGTCCATCAGCTCCCGGCGCAGGGCGGCCCGCTCTTGGGCTGTAGCCCGGGGAGCGGCGCGCAGCACCTCATCGCAAAAGGCGTCAAACGCATTTCCCATGGCCCTCACCCCATGTTCAGCACCGCGTTGATGGAGCGCTCATAGGAGCGCCACTGCCGCTCCTCCTCCTGCAGCTGCCGCAGTCCCCGCTCGGTGATATGGTAGTACTTCCTCTCCCGCCCGGCGGTGGGCTTTCCCAAGTAGGAGCGCACCGCGCCGCTGTTTTCCAGCGCCTTGAGCACCGGGTAGAGGGTCCCCTCCTTCATGGAAAAGGTGGGGTCGAACCGCTTCTCCAGCTCCGCGATCATCTGATAGCCGTACATGTCCTCCCGCTTCAAGAGGCTGAGCACCACCAAGGTGGTGTGCTCCATTCCCTGCTTCCTTCCCATAGGCAGCTCCTTTCCAAAGCAAATACCTCGAGTACCGATGTATTTAGTATACATCGGTACTCGAGGTATTGTCAAGAGATTTTGTTCGGATGATCTCTCTTATGGTGTCCCGCAGGGCGGTGAAAGCTTCGCCCATCGGCTGTCCACGCGGTCGCAGAGGTCCTCCCAGCGGCAGCCGCCGCAGACCTCCCTCCGGCGGCCGGGGGCGATGATATGCCCCTGCACCAGGCGGGCAAAGTCCAAAAAGGGGAGCTCTGCCCCCTCCCCGACGGCGCACAGGGCCAGCACGGCCTGGTCATAGTCCGCCACCTGCGCCGCCGTTTGGCACGCGCCGCCCCGCCGCTCCGGACAGACGGCACAGATCCCGTCCACCCGGCAGCACAGGCGAACCAGCGGATTTTCCGCCGTCAAATCCGACAGCACCTGCCCCATGTTCTCCGCGAAGGGGCCGCTGTAGCCCTCCCCCACAAAGTGGGCTAAGCACAGCCCGTGGTGGGGCCGGAGCAAAACAGGCTTATCCCACATGCCTCTCCATCCGGCTGACAATCACCATGGCCGCGGCAATTTTTAAAAGATCTGGAATGATAAAGGGGATCACGCACCGGCCCAAGGCCACGGCCACCCCGACAGCCCCGGCGGTGCGGGCGTAGACCGCCATATACCATGCGGTGCCGAAGGCGTAGCAGGCCAGCAGGCCCAGCACCATGGAAAACCCCAGCACCGCCGGAGAGCGGCCAAAGAGCCGCTCCATCCCCCACATCACCAGCGCGGAGGCCAAAAAGCCCACGATGTAGCCGCCGGTGGTACCGAGGAGGATCCCCACTCCGCCGGCAAAGTTGGCAAATACCGGAAGGCCGATAGCGCCTAACAGGATGTAGAGCAGCACCGCTATAGTGCCCCGCTTCCCCCCAAGGAGGCCCATGGTCAAAAAGACCCCCATGGTCTGGAGGGTGTAGGGGGGATCCACAGGGATGGAAATCCATGAGCAGACGGCCAGAAGCGCCGCGCAGACGGCCATATAGACCATATCCCGGGTGTTGATCCTTGTCTTCGTCATAGCGGTACAGCTCCTTCTCTCTTTTTCCAGACAGGACTGTATCACAAACGCCCCCTATTGTCAACTCATTTTTTGATCTCGGTTTACAAGTTTGCGGCCATACACACCCAATTCATCGGAACTGGTTGTGCTCCCTGTCGTAGGCATAGCCGATTCCGGCAAGGCGCTCCTCCAGTCCAGCCTGATCGACACCCTCCGACCGGCAGAGCTCCTCCAAATTTCCATATCGATCCCGCAGCAGGGTGTTGACATAGCTGAGCAAAATCACAGGGTCCTTTGGAATCATAGGTACCTCCTTAAGCTTTGCATTTTTTCAGGCGGTTTCCACTATACACACTTTTTTTCGTATAAGCAACAGCTTTTCTGCCCCGCCCAAAGAACTTTCTCTACAGTACAAAACGTACTCCTTTGGTGGAACCCAGTTGGGGGAAAGGGTGGAACTCCAGCTTAAAAATGGTATAGAAGCAGCATCGGGGCAAAATGACGACAGGGTCTCCCTCTTGTTTTTCGCCCCGGCAGATGGTATAATGACGCTGCGGATTTCACGTGCCGGCGTCTGTCCCCGCCTATGCAGGAGGCGCGCCGTGCTTGCGTGTTGTCTGAAAACGCAAAAATTCCATACTATATAGCAAGAGATAGCAAGAGCTGTTGTTGTCGGAGGGATGCCCGAAAGGGAGAAGGGAGGACAGAGATTGGATAGTCCGATGTACTTTTGGCTGGGGGCCTTTGTGGTGTTCGGCGTGATCGAGGCGGCCACCGCAGGGCTCACCTCCATCTGGTTTGCTGTGGGCGCTCTGGTGACGCTGGTTGCCGCGGCCTTCGGCGCTTCCATTGGGGTGCAGATCGCCGTGTTTATCGCCGCCTCCGCCGCCGCACTGGCTGTTACGCGGCCGCTGGTCAAGCGCTTTATTTCCAACAAAAAGGTGCCCACCAACGCCGACCGTGTTTTGGGCGAACAGGCAAAGGTCACCGAGCAGATCGACAACATCGCCGCCACCGGCGCGGTGTATGTGGACGGCAAGACCTGGAGCGCCCGCAGCGACGATGGAGAGGTGATCCCCGTCAATACGATGGTGGTGATCCAGTCCATGGAGGGCGTCAAATTGATCGTACGTGTTGTGAAAGAGGAGGAAAAGTAAGTATGGAGTATCTGCCGATTATTATTCTTGTGGTGCTGCTGCTGATCGTGCTGGTCCGCTGCATCTATGTGGTGCAGCAGTCCCGGGCCTATGTAGTGGAACGGCTGGGGGCCTTCTCCACCGTGTGGCAGGTGGGGATGCACTTTAAGATCCCCTTCATCGAGCGGGTGGCCAAGCGGGTCTCTTTGAAGGAGCAGGTGGTGGACTTCGCGCCCCAGCCCGTGATCACCAAGGACAACGTCACCATGCAGATCGACACGGTGATCTACTTCCAGATCACCGACCCTAAGCTCTACACCTACGGCGTGGAGCACCCCATGAGCGCCATTGAGAACCTGACCGCCACCACCCTGCGCAACATCATCGGCGATTTGGAGCTGGACCAGTCCCTCACCAGCCGGGACCATATCAACACCAAGATGCGCGCCATTTTGGATGAGGCCACCGATCCTTGGGGCATCAAAGTCAACCGGGTGGAGCTGAAGAACATCATCCCGCCCCGGGAGATTCAGGACGCCATGGAGAAGCAGATGAAGGCCGAGCGGGAGCGCCGGGAATCCATCCTCCAGGCCGAGGGCCAGAAGCAGAGCCAGATTCTGGTGGCCGAGGGTGACCGGCAGGCCATGATCCTCCGGGCCGAGGCAGCCAAGGAGGCCGCCATCCGGGAGGCCGAGGGTAAGGCGGAGGCCATCATGAAGGTGCAGCAGGCCACGGCGGAGGCAATCAAGCTCCTCAACGATGCCAACCCCAACGACCAGGTGGTGAAGATCAAGGCCCTTGAGGCCTTCCAGGCTGCGGCGGACGGCAAGGCCACCAAGATCATCATTCCCAGCGAGATTCAAGGTCTTGCAGGTCTGGCCACCGGTGTCATCGAGAGCCTCTCCGGCGACAAGGTGTAAATGCCCTACCCCTGCATAGGGCAGCGACCTTTGCCGGCAAAACCGCAAAAGCACTCCGCCTGTCTGGCCAAAAAGATAGGCGGAGTGCTTTTTCAGTATACTTTTTGGGGGGAAATTTATGGTTATTTTGATTACCGGCGCCTCTCATACGGGAAAGACTCTTCTGGCCCAGAAGCTTCTCAAGAAATATGGCTGTTCCTGCCTGTCTGTGGACCTTCTGAAAATGGGGCTCATACGGAGCGGCTATACGGCGCTGACCCCGGAGGACGACCATGCGCTGGAGGCGTACCTCTGGCCCGTCATCCGGGAAATGGTCAAAACCGCCGTTGAAAATCGGCAGGACCTCATTGTGGAGGGCTGCTACATCCCCTTCTCCTGGCGGGAGGACTTTACGGATGCGTATCTCAGAGAGATCCAATACTGCTGTCTTGTGATGAGCGGATCCTATATCCAGAACCATTTTCCCGACATAAAGCACTACGCCAATGTAATAGAGCATCGCTTGGATGACTCCTATTGCACCATGGACCACCTGCTGGAGGAAAACGCCCGCTGTCTATCCCTCTGTAAAGCCTACGGCCTTCCCTATGTCTGGATCGATCGGGAGTATCCGGCAGATATCCCTCTCACCCAAGCTATTTCCCCTGTATCCCGGTCTTAAAGCCATCCTCCCGCCGGAAGCGGCGCAAGGATGCTTTTCCTCCTTCCTCAAAAAAACAGACGGGCCGCTGCCTGAGTTGGCAGCGGCCCGTTTTCTCCTGTATTTCCCCTCAGCCGTTGACGCCGATGTGGAGGAAGCAGTAGGCCCGGGCGGTGGAGCCGTCCGGGGCGGTCACCGTGCAGGTAACGGTGGCGTGGCCGTTGGCGAGGGCGGTGAAGGACGCGCTTTGGCCGTCGGCGCTGACCGTCAGGCTGAGCAGGTCCGGCCGGTCACAGCTCCAGGAGACGGTATAGTCCTGTCCGTAGAACCTGCTGGTGGAAAAGACATAGAGCTCTGTGCTCTGCCGGTCCCCGACCTCCATGGTGGCCGCATTCAGAGAGAGGCCCACATCGTCCTCGGCGGCCACCACCTGCACCGTGAGGCGGGCGGAATAGCCTCCGGCAGAGACGGTGACATAGCCCACATCACCGGTAGAGGCGCTCCGGCTGGCTGTGATCTGTATGGAGCGGCCGGTGGAGGCGGAGAGACTCAGCAGGGCAGGCGTCTCGTTGGTCCATTGGATCTCAGCGTCCCCAGGCAGGGTATATCCCCCCTGGGCGTACACAATGGCCACATATACGTTGCCCGGGGAGAGCTGAATGGTGGGCGAGCCAAAGTAGAGCCCCGGGGCCACAGCCGTCTCAGCGGAGTCCCCGGCGTCCGGCCCCTCCGGCTCAGGGGTCTCCGGCGGTGTCGCCGGCTCCGGTGTTTCCGGCGGCACCTCGGGCTGCTCCTCCTCCGGCGGCGCCTCCACGGTGACAAGGTAGAGGGCCTTCTCCTCCCAGATGGACCGGTCGGCGCTGAGGCTGCAGCGGAGCTCCGCCGTGCCGGGGCTGACAGCCAAGTAGCCGCCCTCTTCCTCCCGGAGGGCCTCCCCGGAGAGCACCGTGTCGCTGTAGACCCCCGCCTGCCCTCCTGTCAGATCCGGCGGCATCCACCGCTCCCCTACCTGCAGGGTGATCTCCTTCTCCTCGTAAGGGAGGTCCTTGATGTAGCGGCGGGCGGCCAGCAGCTGCAGCTCCTCCTCGCTGGGCTCCTCCGCCGCCGGGGGCTGGGGAGCGATGGTCTCCGTCACAGGGGGCTCCTCCGGAGGAGGGCTGTCCGGTCGGGCGGCTATGGTAGCCGCTCCCACCGTCAGCACGGCAGCCGCGGCTACCGCGGCGATCTTCACGCCGATTCCCACACCGGCAGCCGTACCCGCAGCCCCCGCTGCGCCGGCAGCTCCGCCAGCGGCGCCTGCCGTTCCCGCCGCACTGGCGGCACCCGCTGCTCCAGCGGTCCCGGCCGCGCCCATTCCCGCGGCAAGGGAGGGGAGTGCGGGGAAGGAAGCGGAGGCCGAGAGGGTCTCCATCTGGGCCTGCAGCGCGGCCAGCAGCAGCGCCGGAGTGAGGGAGTAGAGCTTCACGCCGCGGCCCTCCAGCTCCTCCGTCTGGCGGCGGAGGGCCTTGCGCCCGTAGTGCAGGCGGCTCTTCACCGTATTCTCCGAGCAGCCCATGGCGGAGGCGATCTCCCCCACGGAGCACTGGTCAAAGTAGAAGAGCATCACGGCGGTGCGCTGCTCCTCGGGGAGGCGGTCCACCATGGCGGCCACCAGCTCCTTGGTCTCCTTCTCCTCCAGCTCCCGGGCCGGGTCCAGATGGAGCTCGTCCATCAGATCGATGGGACGCTCCTCGTCGTCTGTGGAGAGGGTGGGCGGCGGCACATGGCGGGTAGCCTTTTTCAAGGCCAGATTTCGGGTAATCCCCCCCAGCCATGAGCGCCACTTCGTCCGGTCGGCCAGTCTGCCGGCGTTCTGGTAGACCGCTAAGTACACATCCTGCAGCACCTCCCAGACGTCCTCCTCATGGGACAGGTATTTTTTCAGATGGAAATAGACCAGCTTGTTGGTCGCCTGATAGAAGGCCTCGAAGGCCTCCTCATCCCCCGCCTGTATGCGCTTGAGCAGTTCCTGTTCGTCCATAGCGGCTCCTCCTAAGAAGGGCTTGTTTTCTATTGACAGCATAGCACACCTGATCCCCCTTGTCTACGGCGTGCCGGCGGCAAAGATGCGCTTGCTCTTGTCAATAGCTCATCCTGTGGTACAATAGAGATAATGATAAGGGGGTTATGAGATGAAAGAGATGCGAAAAAGAAGGGCGGTCGCCACCAGAGTGCGCCGGCAGATGGGAGGTGAAAAGACTGACAAATAAAAAGGAGAGAATCCATGAACAGCCAATTACTTCCAAGTCCGGATGTGGTGTTCCCCAACGAGTACGGCACCACCTGCTTTTTGAAAAATGTAATTACCCGCCCCAACATTGAGGTGGGGGATTACACCTACTACGATGACCCGGTGGACCCCACGGCCTTTGAACAGCGCAACGTACTCTTCCACTGGCCGGAATTCGGCGACAAGCTGATCATCGGGAAGTTCTGCGCCATCGCCAGCGGCGTGCGCTTTCTTATGGGCAGCGCCAACCACCGCATGAGCAGCATTACCACCTACCCCTTCCACGTCTTTGGAGGCGCCTGGGCGGAGCGTACGCCGCCCCATCTGTCGCAGCTCCCCTTCAAAGGGGACACCGTCATCGGAAATGACGTGTGGATCGGACGGGAGAGCGTCATTATGCCCGGGATCCATGTGGGTGACGGCGCCGTGATTGGCGCCTGCTCTGTGGTGACCAGGGATGTGCCGCCCTATACCATCGTCGGCGGCAATCCAGCCCGTCTGATCCGCCAGCGCTTTGATGAGGAGTTGACCGACATGCTGTTAGCACTCCGGTGGTGGGATTTCGACCGGGAGGCCCTGTGCGGCTTTCTGCCAATTCTCTGCAGCGGCGATCTGGAGATGGTCCGTGATGTTATCAGGGACCTGCTGGCCCGCAGGGACCAGACATCTCCCTGACCAAGGCTCCCTTACGCGGCGCTTAAGCGCGCTCCATCGCAAAACAAAGGTGAAGCCCGGCTATCCACTTTCCCCATGCCGCACCGAGGCGGCCGCCCCCTATGGGGCGGCCGCTTTTTGTCCGCCCGCCGGCCGCGGCAGACAGATCCTGGAAAAGGCGTGCTGTACTGCGAAAACGCCTCACAGCAGGCCATTCAAGGTGCAGAGAATCTTCGCCACCTCAGAGCGCTTGATGCTCCGCGTGCCGTTGAAGCTGTGGTCCTCGTCGCCGGAGATGATACCAGCCCGGTACCAGCGGTAGATGAGGGCCCCGTAGGGGTCGTCCTCCGCCAGATCGGGAATATCCCCGTCGGCAACGGTGACGCTCTGCGCCATTTGCTCCTCGCTCACCGCGCCGTCTAAAATCTCCACCATCTCATATCGTGTGGCGGGGCGGCTCATGCTGGCGGCAGTGAACTGTTTCCCATCGATCACACCCCGGGCCACGCAGTAGTCATAGGCCGCTTGGTACCATGGGCTGCCGGTGCTGCTGGGGACGCTCTCCCCGTGGTTCTCCGCATAGATGCGGGCGGCGAGGGTCACCGCCTCGGCCACAGTCAAGGTTTTGTCCGGGGAGAAGGTGGCGGCGGTGGTGCCGGTGACGAGGCCGGCGCGATAGGCGGCCTCCACATAGGGGCGGTACCAGCGGCTCTCCCCTACGTCGGAGAAGGGGAAGGTTTCCTCCTCACCGTCGGAGGTCTGGAAGGTCAGCCCGCTGATGGGGTCGGCCACGGGACCGGGGAGAATCTCCACAAACTCATAGATATAATGGATGGTATCCGGCAGGCCGCACTCTTCGTTATTGTTGGTGCCAAGGCCCCAGAGCCTGCCGTCCGCAGTCTGGGCCATCACCAGAGAGGGAGTAGACGCAACAGCTACCACATCGCTCAGGGCCGTCACCTCCCGGGGGACGGTCTGGCAGTTCACCGCCGGCTCCCAAGTGTAGGGGTCCATCGGTCGGGTGTAGTTGCCGTCGGAATAGCCTAACTGGCCCAAGGCATTGTGGCCCCAGCTGTAGAGGGTGCCGTCTGCGGTAAGGGCGTACTTGTGGGTGATGTTCTTGTCCGGTCTTCCGCACCAGATGCCCACCACGTCGTCCATAATCTTCACCGGGGTGTACTGGTCCACAGTTTTGCCGTTGCCCACGGCGCCAAACTCGTTATACCCCCAGGACCAGAGGGAGCCGTCGGTGCGGATGGCCATGGTGCCGGACACATAGGCCACGTCGTCCATGACCTTCCCCGGCGCAACATAGGTGCCCTCCTCCTCGACGTAGCGGCCCAGCGCAGCGTCCGCGTGGCTGCTCCAGGACCAGAGGGAGCCGTCGTTCTTCACGG
This sequence comes from uncultured Oscillospiraceae bacterium, assembly GCA_904420145.1. Classification (GTDB taxonomy): domain Bacteria; phylum Bacillota; class Clostridia; order Oscillospirales; family Oscillospiraceae; genus CAJFPI01. The sequence goes on along the minus strand of CAJFUI010000083.1, from coordinate 1,385 downwards.
CGAAGCCCACGCCGCCCTCATAGGCGTAGCCGCTGACCTGCTTGGCATCATCCATAATATAGTGGAAGAGGATGCTGGCGTGCCCATCCTCGTGCCGCAGCGGGGTCATGCTCCACACCGTGCCGTCTGTCTTCAGGATGATGCCGTCGGAGAGCTGGGCCACGTTGTCCATAATCTTCACCGGCTCCGTGGGCGTCTCGTCCAGATAGTTTCTGTACCTAAGATAATCCCCGGTGTACCAGAGGGTGCCGTCGGCTTTAAGCAGATAGTGGTCGGACCAGTCCCCGGCCACCGCCACATAGCCGCTGCCCAGCACCACCGGCTCGCCGGTATAGGTCTTGCCGAAGTCCCCCACCGTGGACTTCCCCCAGCCCACCAGCGTACCGTCGGCCAAAATAGCAAGGTTGGAGGCGAAGCGGCTGTTGGGACTGCTCATGATGCCGGTGACAGTCTCCCCCGCGTCGGGGATCACAGGGGTCTCGGGCTCCTCAGGGGTGTCCGGTTCCTCGGGAGTGTCCGGCTCCTCCGGGACAGAGGGCGTCTCCTCTTCCTCCGCCCCGCCGCCGGAGACGGGGTAGGCCGTGACCCCGGACTCGTCCAAGACGTAGAAGGTGGGGGCGCTGCGGCCGTTGTTCTCTGTGCCGGTGGCGTACCACACCACCTTGCCGTCATAGACGATGGGCTGGCAGTCGGACAGGACCACCCCCTCGGCGGTCTTCACCGAGGAGACGCTGCCGTCGGCGTCATAGGCGGCATACTGGATGGTGTCCGTGTTGTAGTAGTAGCCGTTGCTATTCTTCTCCGCCATCTGCCAGAGGAGGTAGCCGCCGTCGAGGCCTGTGGGCACCAGACGGGGCTGGGAGCCGTATACGGTGGAACCGGCGCTGAAGCGGGTGATCTGCCGGACGGTAGTGCCGCTCTCGGAGAGGTTGTCCTTGTCCGTATAGGCCAAGTAGATGTTGCTCACGTCGGCGCCGACGCGGGAGGAGGCGCCCTTGCCGGTGTCGCTGAGGGCCGTCAGGTAGCCGGTGGAGGTCTCCGCGAAGCCGGTGACCTGGGCGCCGGTGGTGTTCACCCCCTCGCCGCCGGACCAGGAGCGGACGAGCACGCTCTCCGACACGGCACCCCAGTAGGAGCCGGAGGCGGTGATGAACCGGTCGCTTCCGGCCTTGGCGCTGTAGCGCATCAGCACCGCCCCCCGGGGGTAGCCGTCGCCGTGGTCCATCGTGACGATATTGCCGTCCTCATCCACCAAGACAAACTGGTTGAAGGAGTGGGACACGTAGCCCGCAGCTGTGTTGGCCACGCCGGAGAAGGAGTCGGTGATCTCCATATCCGACTGGCGCACGGAGAAGGTCAGGTTGGCCTGGTGGTTGAGGCCGTCG
>CAJFUI010000082.1 GCA_904420145.1 uncultured Oscillospiraceae bacterium | reverse complement strand
GAGGCTATCGGCAAGGACGAGGCCGAGGAGCTGAAGAAGAAGCTGGAAGAGGCTGGCGCCAAGGTGGAAGTAAAGTAAAAATACTTTACAGTCTTTGCTGTTCCAACAAAAATGGTACAGTAGTCCCCGAAAACAGCACACAAAACGTAGAGGACCCGAGGTATTTTGTGATACCCCGGGTCCTTTTCTATTTCCCTCAAAACGACTTGGAAGATTCCCACAAGCCGTTCTCAATTGGTTGTCCCTCAATGCTTGTGGCTGTTTTAGGATATTTCCCAAAGCCCGATCCATTGTTGTGGACTATCCCAAAGCGGCCTGTCGGGACCTCTGTGGCTCCTCCCTTTATCTGCTGAAATCCTACGACAGATGCTCCTGCAGGAGGGAGAGGAAGAGGTCCATGGCGGGGGAGAGGGTGTGGTTCTTATGGCGGATGCAGAGAATAGCGCTGCTTGCCCCAGTGAGGGCGCAGGGCAGCTCTACCAATTGTCCGCTCTTTAGCTCCCCCTCCACCGCGAAGCAGGGGAGGTAGGCAAACCCCAGCCCCGACATGGCGCAGCGCTTGATGGTCTCAATGCTCCACAGCTCCACCGTCTGGCCGGGAAGGATATCTTGCCGGTGGAAATAGTTCTCCAAGCGCCGGCGGAAAGTGCTGTCCGGCTCGTCCGCCAGCAGGGCGACCTTCAGCCGCTGGTGGGGGGTATCGAAGTCCTGATGGGGGAAGTCAGGGGCACTGAGGAGAGACATGCGGCAGCTGCCAAGCTTTTCTGCAGTAAAGGGGCCATCCAGCCACTCGGGGTCGTCATAGCCCACTCCAAGGTCGCACTGGCCGGTCCGCACGTGTTCAGTGATTTCCCGAAGGCTGCCCCTGCGGAGCCGAAGCTCCACCTCAGGGGCTTGTACATGGAACGCTCGCAGCACCGGCTGCATGCGGTAACACAGCAGACTCTCCCCCATATCCACTCGCAGCACGCCGGAGAGACCGCCTAAGCGCAGCAGCTCCTCCGACAGCCCCAGCATGGGCCGGACCCGCTGGAGGGCCTCCTGCCCCATAGCCGTCAGTACCATCCGCCGCCCCAGCCGCTCGAAGAGGGGATAGCCCAGCTCCCGCTCCAGCTGCTGGATCTGGGCGGTGACAGCGGACTGGGTGTATCCAAGGACCTCCGCCGCCCGGAGATAGCTCCCCTGTTCCACGATGGTCTGAAAGGTCCGCAGCTGCCGCAGCTCCATCTTTGTCTCCTCCTATCAAAATTTATGATAAATAACTTTAAAAACTTCAATTTTTCAAAAGATTTTCTTTCTGCTATCATAGAGCAAAAGGAGGCTGATAGCAAGTGCCTGTTTCGTTGATTCCATCCTTTCTGCTCTACGCACTGGTGTGCGAGATCTCACCCGGGCCGGTGAACCTCTACGCCCTCTCTGCCGGGGTGCGCTGTCAGCGGCGGCAGCTCGGGGGTTATATCCTTGGTACCCTCTCCGGCTTTTTCGTGGTGATGGCGGTAAGCGTGGCGTTGACCCTGACCCTTGGGGAGCTGCTGCAGCGGTATGTGGGGGTCCTCTCCTATGTGGGGGCGGCCTATATCCTCTATTTGGCCTACGGCATCCTCCGCTCCCAAGAGGAGGGGACAGCGGCGGCGGGAGCGCCTACCTTCCGCACCGGCTTCTTGCTGCAGACATCCAATATCAAGACCTTCCTCTTCTGCGTCACTACGCTCTCCGCCTATGTGCTGCCCTACACTCGCTCCCCTGCAGCGCTGCTGCTCTGTGGAGCGGCGCTGCCCCTCTCCGGCCTGCTGTGCACCCTCGTCTGGCTGCTGGCAGGCTCCGCCCTGCAGGGCTTTCTCAGCCGCTGCCGCCGCCTTTTCAACATCGCCATGGCGGCGGTGCTGGCGTTGTGCGCGGTTCAGCTCATGTGGCAGTAGTTTCAGTAAGGGAGGGCCGTCCATTTGGATGGCCCTCCCTTCCAGCCGTCGAAAAAGGCAGAACCTTTTTTGACGGGCAGGTCGCGGCCCGCCGCAGCGCACGCACTGTCCGCAAAAAGCGGACAGTTTGCACGTTTGCGGGCCGAGAAGTGTTTTCCCCCGACGCGCGTGTCGCCGGGGAAAACAGATTCCATTTTCTTCGCGCCTGTGGACGCGAACGCTGCGAGGTTTTTTGACAAGCTGACAGGGGGCCGTCCATTTGGACGGCGTTTCCTTGCACTTGCGGGCTGGTTCTGCTATGCTCTTTTGGAAAACATATGGAAAAAATTTTTTCTTCCTATGAGATATTTTGCCTCCCTCACGGGTATTACAGGTGAAAAGGCTTTTTCACAGGAGTAGTTTTCTATGCTGACAGATCAGGAATTTACGGCGGCCGCGGAGCGGTATATGGATATGTCCTACCGCATCGCTGTCAACTACCTGGGCCGCTGCGCCGACGCGGAGGACGCGGTGCAGAACACCATGCTGCGCCTGTGCCGCACGGACACGGCCTTCGACGGGGAGGAGCACCTGCGCCACTGGATTATCCATGTGACCCTCAACGAGTGCAGGCGGCTGGCCATCTCCTTTTGGCGCACCCGGACGCTCCCGCTGGACGAGGGGCCGGAGCCCGCTTTCTCCCAGCCGGAGCGGCAGGAGCTCTACGACGCGGTGATGTCCCTGCCCCGCAAATACCGCCTGCCGCTGTATCTCTACTACTATGAGGACTACTCCGTGGCGGAGATCGCCGATGTGATGGGCCTCAAGCCCTCCACGGTGCAGACCCGCCTGTCCCGGGCCAGAGAAAAACTGAAGGCGATGCTGACGGAGGAATGAGCCATGAGAAAGTTATATCGGGAGACTTTTGAAGAGGTGCGGACCTCCGAGAGACGAAAGGAGGAAATTCTGCATATGAGAGAACAAAACCATACCCGCCGGAGAAATTTACCCGCAGTGGGACTGGCGGCGGCGGTATTAGCGGTGATCCTTGCCACCTCCGCCTTGGCGGTGGCGGTGAGCCCCGGCCTGCGCAGCTGGTTTGCCCAGCAGTGGGGGGAGCGGACCGGAGGCGAGATCAGCGAGAACCAAGCCCTGCTGATCGACAGCCTGACCCAACAGGTGGGGCAGAGCGCCACAGATAACGGCGTCACTGTCACCGTGGACAGCATTACCGTGGGCAGCGACAACCTGTGGGTGCTGCTGGAGGCCAAGGGGCTGGACTTTGATGGGGATGAGAAGTACACCTTCGATGAGGGGTATGTAGAGATCACCCCGGACCCGGCAGAGGGGGAATACGCGGGAGCCAGCTACAGCGTGGGCAGCATCGGTGTGACGGAGAGCGGCGCGGTGCAGATGCTGCTGGACTACTCCGCCATCATCCCCAGCCGCAACCAGCTCACCGACGGGGGCTACACCTTGGAGTTGGTCTTCAAGGACCTGAGCCGGTTCCAAAGCGGGGCGGGCGAGAATGAGATTCTTTGCCCCGGAACTTGGTCCTTCTCCGTCCCCCTGACGGTGGAGAGCCTGTCCCCGGAGATCGCCTTGGCCGGACCTTTTACGGTGGCTGGGGAGCTCTTGGAGGGCGAGGCGGTGGAGATGGAGTACAGCAAGGTCACCCTCTGGGATCTGTCCCTGACCGCCACCGGCGTGTCCTTCCTGTCGGACAGCGACGGCGTGGGGAGCCTGTGGGCCACGGCCATCCTGTCTGACGGCACGGAGGTCCGCTCCACCGGCAGCGGCGGCTCCCGCCGGTCCGACGGCCTATGGTACTGCTCCCACCAGTGGCCGGCGCCTATCGACGTGGAGGACGTGGCGGCCCTGCGGATCGGAGAGACGGAAATTCCCGTAAAATAGCGGAAAAGGAACAGCGCCTGCTTATTGAAAGCAGGCGCTGTTTCTTGTCTATGAAGTTTACATAAAACGGAAGAGGAGGATGGGCAGGAAGATCGCAGGGAGGAAGTTCATCAGCTTCATCTTTTGAATCCCCATCATATCAAGGGACAGGGCGAAGAGCAAAAGGGAGCCCACCGTGTTCATCTCGGCGATCACCGCGTCCCCCAGGAAGGGCTTGGCCACAGAGGCCAACAGGGTGATGGTGCCCTGATAGAGAAAGATGGAGACAGAGGAGAAGAGAACCCCTACGCCGAGGGAGGAGGCAAAGATCAGGGCGATGACGCTGTCCATGGCGGCTTTGGCGAAGAGAATGGAATGTTCGTTGCTGAGTCCCGACTCGAGGGAGCCGGTGACAGCCATGGTGCCTACGCAGAAAAGGAGGGTGGCGGAGAGGAAGCCCTCCGCGAAGCTTCCGCTGCTGCCCTTGGCCATTTTTTTCTCTACGGCAAGGCTGAGACGCTGCAGCTTCCCATCCAAATCCAGCCACTCGCCAAGGAGTGCGCCCAGGACCATGGATAGGATGGTAACCATGGTTTTGCTGCCGTCCAAGAGGTGTTCAAAGGCGATGTAGACGGTGCAGAGACCGATCCCCTTCATGACCAGATCGCCGAAGCGCTCAGGGATGCCCCGCTGCATCAGTCGGTGGAGAATGAGGCCGACGCCGCCGCCCACAAGGATACCAAGGGCGTTGACTAAGGTTCCTGTTAAAATCATAGGTGGTTATCCTCCCTTACAGCCTCTGTTCAGGCTCGGTTGAAAAACAGGGACACACATGCTATAATGAGACAACAGCAAAGGAAAAAGGAGACACGCCAGATATGGGGGAATTGACCATACGCCGCGCCAGGGACAGCGACCTGCCGGCGATTAACAAGCTGCTCTATGAGGTCCATAAGGTCCACAGCGACGCGCGGCCGGATCTGTTCAAGGCCGGCGCGAAAAAGTACACGGACGAGGAACTCCGGGCCATTATCGCCGAGGACCGGACGCCGGTCTTTGTGGCGGAGCGGGAGGGCCGCGTGGTGGGCTATGCCTTCTGCATCCACCAGCAGTATGTACATCACAACAATATGACGGACATCAAGACCCTCTACATCGACGATCTGTGCGTGGACGAGGATGCCCGGGGAGCCCATATCGGGCAGGCCCTCTATGCATATGTCCTCAGCTATGCGAAGGAGCAGGGGTGCTACAACCTGACCCTCAACGTCTGGGCCGACAACAAGGGGGCCTTGGCATTTTATGAGAAGGTGGGCCTTTCAGTCCAGAAGATCGGGATGGAGAAGATTTTGTGACAGGTCCTATTGATAAAAAGCAGGGGAAGGAGAGGCGCGGACCGCCGCTCCTCCTTTGTTTTTTAGGGCGCGCCTATGGCTGAAGGGGAGGCGTTTCGTCCGGCTGACGACTTCCGATCAGGTCCATAACGATGGCGCCGCCCATAAGGAGTCCGGCCACAGAGGGGACCCAGGGCACGCTGGCGGGGACGCTGCGCCGGCCGGGAGGGGGCGTCTCCAGCTGGAGCGTGGGGGCGCTCTCCTCGCTGCTGTAGACCACCTTCAGGTGCCGTATGCCCCGGCGGCCCAATTCCCGGCGCATGACCCGGGCCAAGGGGCAGCCCTTGGTTTTAGACAGGTCGGTCACCTCCAACAGGGCGGGATTGAGCTTGTTTCCGGTGCCGAGGGCAGAGAGAATGGGGATCTGCCGCTCTATGGCGGAGAGGATCAGATCGATCTTGCAGGAGACCAGGTCGATGCAGTCGGCGATATAGTCATAGGGGCCGAAAAAATCCTCCCGGTGGGCGGCGTCGTAGCGGCCGTGGATGGGGCGGACGCGGCAGGCGGGGTTGATATCCAATACCCGCCGGGCCAGAACCTCCGCCTTGGGATGGCCGACGGTGGAGTGGAGGGCGCCCAGTTGCCGGTTGAGGTTGCTCAGGGTGTAGACGTCCTCGTCCACCAGGGTCAGCGCCCCTACCCCAGCGCGGACCAGAGCCTCCACCGCGTAGCTGCCTACGCCGCCTAAGCCCACCACGCAGACGTGGGCGGCGGCAAGGCGCTCCATGGCGGCGGGGCCTAAAATCATCTCATTTCGGATAAACTGCTCTTCCATAGCCTCTTACTCCAAAAGAGCCGGCCTCACAGCAGCGAGGCCGGCTCGATTTCCTTTTCTGACAATCAGAAGCCCACGTAGTTCATGCCCTTTTCGTCAATGGTGGCCTCGCCGATCTCCTCCAGCAGGGCGGATTCCCAAGCGTTGTAGTCCTCGGAACGCAGGGCACTCTCAGCGTTGTTGTACCAGCGGGGGGGCTTGTCCCCGATAAAGTAGATGATGTGGTAGCCGTAATCCGTCTGGACAATGCCGGTGTCGCCGCTCTGGCGGGCGTCGTCAAAAATCCAGTCATTGAAGCTGTCCACCATCTGACCCTGGTAGACGTTGGTGTACAGGCCGCCGCCGGCAACGTTGGACTCGTTGTCATGGGAGTACTCCATGGCCAGCTGGGCAAAGCCATCCTCGGTGCCGTCCCAGGAGGCGAGAACCTCCTCAGCCAGTTCCAGCATCTGCTCGTCGGTGACATCCTCCGCATCCATATCGGGGAAGTTTTCCTCATTGATGAGGATGTGGCGGACATCTACTGTCTTGGTGTCGTCCCGGAAGCGGTCGTTGAAGATGACCACGTAGCAGTAGTGGCTGTCCTCGTTCTCAAAGATCTCGGCGTCGCCAGCGGTGCGGCCGTCCTCGTAGCACCATGCCACATAGTCGGTGGTGCTGTAGGTGCCGTTGTCCTCCAGCAGATAGGTGGCGTTATCATATTCCTCCACCGCCTGCTCCAGATCCTCTCCCGCCTCATAGGCGTCCAGCAGGGCCTGGGCAGTCTCCTGCGCCTCGGCCCAAGCAGCGGCGGTCTCCTCCTCCGTAGGCTCGACGGTGTTGCCCTCCTCGTCGGTAGTGGAGGGGGCGGAGCCGTTGACAGCCAGCCGGATATAGGACACGGTGTCATAGCTGTTGGGGTCGGACTCGTACTGGGCGTTGACCTCCTCCTCGGTATAGGTGAGGGAGTCATTGTAGGCGAGGGCATAGGAGGTGGCTAAGGTATAGTCCTCCAAATTGGACTCGAAGCAGCTCGTGGTCATCAGAGAGCCGTAGAGGCGGGTCAGATAGTCGCCATAGGAGAGGCCGCTGGCAGTAGCGCCGGTTTTTGCCTCCTCGATGCGGCGGTCAATATAGGCCTGATCCTCCTCATCGATGGTATAGTTAGCCTCATCGGCAGCCGCCTTCATAGCCGTCATGAAGCGCAGGCTCTCCACCGCCTGCTCCTTGAAATACTCGTCCCAGGTCTGGGCGTCCTCCTCGGTGCTGTTGAAGGCGTTCTGGGATTTGAGGGAGGTGCTGGTGTCCAGGCCCACCATAGAGGGGCCGTAGGTGCCGAAGTTGCTGACAAGCTCGTCATAGAAGCCGGCATAGGCCTCGTAGTAGTAGAACGCCATGTCCTCCGCAGTGTAACGCACGCCGTCAATGGTGACTGCGGTGGCCTTACGCTGGAGGATGCCGCTGTTGTAGACCAGCAGGAAAGCGGCAATCGCTACAAAAAGGACGGCGATGGTGGAATAGAGGATGGTGCTCTTCCGCTCGGCCTTTTTGCGCTCCGCCTCACGGGCGGCCTTCTTATCCACGCCGCCGCTGGCAAGAAACTCCTGACGCTTCTTTCGTTCTCTCGATGCACTCATGATGATCCAAATCCTTTCAAGTGAACTGTAAAAGCGGCAAATGGCCGCTCCCGCCCGCAGAGCCGGAAAGAGGACTGCGCAGGCTTTCAGCCGCGCTTTGTTCCGCGGCCATCTGTCTGAGAGAGCTGAGGAAAGATCTCAAACAGTAATTTGAAAAGTTTTTCCAAAACACCAGAATAGTATACCGTATAATGGCTGAAACTGCAAGGAAAAAGTTATGGATAAAGTGTAAAAAGTCCGCCGCGGGCAGGCAAACCGCCTCTCCCGCTGGGGAGAGGCGGTTCAAAGAGAATGCCGCTATTCAAGCAGTTGGTTGAGCCAGTCGGATAGGTCGTTTGCCTCAGTTGGTTCCGTAGGCGTCTCCGGCTCGGTGGGCTGTCCGGATCCGGAATCCGGCTCGCTGGGGTTGTTGGGGTCGTCCGGATCGGGGGTGTCGGGATGATCCGGATTATCCGGAGCATTCGGATCGTCGGGATTGTCCGGATTGCTGGGATCCCCATCATCCGGATTGTTGGGGTCCTCGCCCTCCGGGGTGTCAGGATTGTTGGGGTCATCCACCGGAGTGGTGTGGACCGTACAGGGACCCTTAGCCATGATGGTCTGCAGCAGAGAGTCGTTGTCCTCGGCTAAAATAGGAGTGCCGTTGACGATGGTCTCCCCGGTTTCGGGATCCACGGTGGTGGTGCCATCAGGGATAATCAGGTTCTCCCGGTCGTAGGCGATATAGCTGCGAGCTTCCCGGGTCTCCGCCGGGCAGTTCTCCGTGGCCAGCATACCGCTCTCCGTGCAGATTTCCACGGTCTGATGGATGGCACAGGTCTCTGTGGGAGCGCTGCCGGAGACCACCTGCACCGACTGGGTGCTGGTACAGCCCGCCCCGGCCAGCAGCCCGCTGGCCGTGCAGACCCGGACGCTGGTCAGACCGCCGCTGGGGGTATGGAAGTCCTTGTTCTCCAGTCCCTCGTGGACCTGACTCATGACCTTCTGCCACATGACAGCCGCTGGATTGCTTCCGCTGTAGCTGATATAGGAGTTGTAGCCGTAGCCTACCCAGACGGCCGCACAGTAGTAGGGGGTGTATCCCACAAAATAGCGGTCATAGTTGTTGCTGGTGGTACCGGTTTTGCCGGCCACGGTCATGCCGCTGATCCGGGCGGCAGTGCCGGTGCCGCTGGAGACCACGCCCTTGAGCATTTGGTTGATCTGGTAGGCGGTAGTCTCCTTCATGGCCACCCAGGAGCGGGAGGAGCTGTCGGTGTTGTCTAAGAGCACATTGCCGTCGGCATCCAGCACCTGGGTATAGGAGCGGGGCTCGTTGTAGATGCCGTCGTTGGCGAAGGCGGAGAAGGCGGCGGCCATCTCCACGGTGGTGACACCGTAGGTCAACCCGCCCATGGCCAGCGGCGCCTCCGCCAGATCAGCGGAGTCCAGCTCGAAGCCAAGGTTGTTGACCATAAAGTCATAGGAGGCCGCAAAGCTCAGTTCCCGCAGCACCCGGACAGCCACGGTGTTGGAGGAGAGACGGACCGCCCTGTCGATGGTCATCAGCCCCCGGTATCGCGTAGGGGAGTTCTTGGGGTAACCGCCGGTTCCGTAGTTGTTGAGACTGACGGGGTAGTCGTCGTAGACGTCCGCCGGGGTGATGACGCCGTTTTCAATGGCCGGCGCATAGACGGAGACAGGCTTGATGGCCGAGCCGCAGGGACGTCTCGCAGTGGCGTAGCTGCCCACACGGTTGCCCGTCTTCTCCCCTATGCCGCCCACCGTGGCCAAAATATCCCCTGTATAGGGGTCCATGATGGTGATGGCGGACTGGAGCTGGTCGCCTTTGGAGTTTTGGACATCCAAGTTGGACACGTCCTCATAGACGCTCTCAGCGATGGCCTGAATCTCCGGGTCGATGGTGGCGTAGATGGTGTAGCCCGCGTTGTAGAGCAGGTCCACGGCGGTCTCATTGGACCAGCCGTATTTCTCCATCAGATCCCGGCGCACATCCTCGAACACCATGTCCACAAAGTAGGACCAGACCTGACTGGAGGAAGAGGAGGCGGTCTCCTCGTCCGTGCCGTTCTCCCCGTCGGCAGTCCCGTCCTCGTCATGGAGGGCCTCATACTCCGGGGTACCCACGAAGATCAGCTCCTCGGCTACGGCCGCGTCGTGCTCCTCCTGGGTGATCTTACCCAGCTCCAGCATCTTGTCAAGGACCAGCTCCTGCCGGTACTTGTTGAACTGGACGGTGGTCCACTCCACATAGATGGGGTTGCCGTCGGCATCTACCTCCCCGGTGTCGTGGGGATAGGACATATCGTACAGGGGGCCGTAGATGGATGGGTTGTTGGTGATGGCGATGATGCTGGCGCACTCGGCCAGGGTCAGATCCTTGGCCTCCTTGCCGAAGTAGGTCTTGGCCGCCGCGCCGATGCCGTAGGCGTGGCTGCCGAAGTACACCTTGTTGAGGTAGACCTCCATAATATCGTCCTTGGAGTAGTTCTTCTCCAGCTCCAGGGCACGGAAGATCTCGGTGACCTTGCGCTTGACGGTGTTGTCATTGTACTCCGTCAAGTTTTTGATGACCTGCTGGGTGATGGTGGAGCCGCCGAAGGTGTTCTCCATGCCGAAGAACATGTAGACTACTGCGCCGGCGGTGCGCTTCCAGTCCACGCCGTGGTGAGTCTCAAAGCGCTCATCCTCGATGGCGATGGCCGCGTCAATGGCGTACTGGGGAATATCCTCCAGGTCCACCCAGATGCGGTTTTCATCGCCGTAGAGGGCCTCCAGCTCCTGCCAGTTGCCGTCGCTGTCCTGATAGAGGATGGTGGAGGAGAGGTTCATGGTGAAGCTGTCCAAATCCACCTCCAGCTCCGGGGCCAGAGAGGTCCTGACATAGGTCATAAAGATCCAGACGAAGATGCCGATGGTCAGCACGCCCACCAGGCACAGGGTGCCGAAGACTTTCAGAATCGTGCCGGCGATCTGCTTTCCGCTCCGCTTCCTTTTGGCGCTCCGTTTGCGCTGGGGGGCAGGGGAGGAGTGCTCCACTCTGCGTCCGTTGGTGTGGTTTTCCATCACGGAACACCTCCTTTTCAAGAGTTATCCAATTTCTGCCTTCCAAAACATACCACTGTCACAGCTGTGGCAGGCATCAACATCAAACCACAATTAAAAATATTATACCACGATCACCCCCGCTTGAAAAGTATTATTTTTCATGTGCCTACTACATTTATAGAGGCGGCTGACAAAATTCTACAACAACTTGTGCTCTTTGGGGCATTACGCATAGTTCCTATTGCAATTTTCTGAAAAGGAGGGTACAATAGGGGCAACAGGAGACAACGGCCAAGGGAGGGTGAGCGCATGAGCGAGTCATACGGACCGGATTTTATTACCATCACCGATGAGGATGGCAACGATATTGAGCTGGAGTATGTGGACGCCTTAGAGCACAAGGGGCAGACCTACATGGCCTTCTTTCCCACAGTGGATGAGGAGGGCGATGAGGAGAGCGAGGACTACGGCCTGATTATCCTTAAGAGCATTGTGGAAAACGGGGAGGAGCTGCTGTCTACCTTAGACAGCGACGAGGAACTCAGCGAGGTCTACGATCTCTTTGTTCAGCAGCTCTTTGAAGAGGACGAGGAGTAACCCTTCCTCTGCAGGAAATTTTTTTCCATCCCCTCTTTTGACGTTATTCATAAAAGAAAGTTCCCATAATAGGGATGTATTTGCAAGACGGACCCTGCGGGGTGCGTGACGCGCCTTTTTTTAACCCACATTTCGTTATACGGGATGCCGGATCAACCGGTGGTTTGCAGGCCTCCCGGCCGCCGTCTGCGGCTGGAAGTTGGAAGCAGTAAAGCCGGTTGGAGGCGACCCACCTGCTCAGTGTGTGCAGGTTATAACGGGGCGCGCACGGCCATCGCGGGGTCCTTTTTTCAAATTCCCAATTCCGCTTTGTGTTCCCAAGGCCGGATTTCTCCTTGCTGTTCCCGCCACCTGCGGGGACGGAAACACACAAAAGAATTGGGATTTTTCAAAAAAAGAAATTTGTGTCTGCGGGGGAGAAATTTGGCTATGGAGATACGGGAGCTCGGCAGCGGAGAGCTGGGCAGGCTGCTGCCCTGCCTCACGGAGCTGGCAGAATTTCACAATCAGGTTTCCCTGCATTTTCCAGGCGCCTACCCCAGCAGGCCCTTTCCGGAGACCTTAGAGGGCTTTTCCGCGGGTATGGCAAGAGGGATCTCCCATATTGCGGCCGTCGAGACGGACGGAGGGGTAGCGGGCTTTTGCAAGATCGATATAGAGGGCAGAAACGGCAGGCTGGATTACTTAGTCGTCCTGAAAGCGCACCGGGGAAAGGGATATGGCAGAGGGCTTATGGATTGGGCCATGGCCCGCTTTCGCCGGAGCCATGTGGGCCGCGTGGAGGTCAAGGTGGTGGAGGGGAACGATGCCGTCCATTTTTATGAGCGCTTTGGCTTTCAGACCAGTGCCCGTCTCCTGTGGCACGAGGAAAAACGAGATACGGAAGGCCCCGCTTCATCCTTTGGACCAATATAAGCATGGGCGCGCACAGCGGAAGACAGAAAAAAGCCCTCTGCAGAAGTACCATTCTGCAGAGGGCTTTTTTGTCCTTACTCCTCAGTGCCGAAGAAGCGGTCGTGGACGGCCTTCACCGCACGGTTGGCGTCCTCCTGATCGATCAGCACGCTGACGCGGATCTCGCTGGTGTTGATCATCTGGATGTTGATATTGGCGTCATAGAGGGCCTCAAACATCTTAGCAGCCACGCCGGGGGTGGTCATGATGCCGGCGCCCACAATGGACACCTTGGCGATCTTGTCGTCCACGGTGATGTGGTCGAACTTCAGGCTCTCCCGGTTGTCCTCTAAGACCTTGACCGCCTCGGCCACATTGTCCTTGGGGACGGTAAAGCTGATATCCTTCTGCTCCTCCCGGCCGATGGACTGGATGATGGTGTCCACATTGATCTTGGCCTGCCCCAGCAGGGAGAAGACCTTAAAGGCCATGCCGGGGCTGTGCTCCAGGCCCACAAGGGCGATCCGTGCAATGCTGGTATCCTTCGCCACTCCGGCGATGTTATTTTTCTCCATTTTAGCAACCTCCTTGACTTTCGTGCCGGGCTTTCTCTCCAGACTGGAGACAACCTCCATATTGACGTTATATTTTTTCGCCAGCTCCACACTGCGGTTGTGGAGCACCTGTGCGCCCTGAGAGGCCAGCTCCAGCATCTCGTCATAAGTAATCTCAGGCAGTTTGATGGCGTTGGGGACGATCCGGGGATCGGTGGTGTAAACGCCGTCCACATCGGTGTAGATTTGGCAGAGGTCGGCGTTAAAGGTGGCGGCCAGAGCTACGGCGCTGGTGTCGGAGCCGCCCCGGCCAAGGGTGGTCACATCGCCGTAGCGGTTGACGCCCTGGAAACCGGCCACCAGGACCACCTTTTTGCGGTCCAGCTCAGACTGGATGCGGTCCCGGTCGATCGTTTTGATGCGGGCATTGGTGTAAGTGCGGTTGGTATGGATGCCCACCTGCCATGCGGCAAGGGACACCGCGGGAATGCCCATCTTCTCCAGCGCCATGGCGCACAGGGCGATGGAGATCTGCTCGCCGGTGGACAACAGCATATCCATCTCCCGCTTAGAGGGGTAGTCGCTGATCTCCTTGGCCTTGGCGATCAGATCGTCAGTGGTGTCCCCTTGAGCGGAGAGCACTACGATCACGTTGTTGCCGGCTTTATAGGTATCGGCGATAATACCGGCTACATTCTGAATGTGCTGGGCGTCCTTGACGGAGCTTCCGCCGAATTTCTGTACAATCAGTTTCAATCTAAGCTACCTTCTTTCCTTTGTCTCATACTGCGGAAGGCGGCCGCCCCCCGCTGCTACCATTATAATACGTGGAGCATGGCCACGGCACAGAGTTTTTCCGCAGCCGCCTTGGCCTCCGCGCTGGAGAGCTCCGGCGTGATCACGGCACCGTCGGCGAGAACCTCCACCTTGCCGCCGCAGACTGCCTCGGCATCGCTGGCGGAGAAGTCTCCCCGGAGATACCACTTCATGGGGAGCACTCCGGCGTCTGTGATCTCAGCGCTTTCCTCCCAGCCGAGATTGCGGCGCTTGGAGCGGTGCTGCAGGGCGTCAATGACGTCGCCGAGGACGGCGGAGGCGGTAGGCAGGTCGCCGGCGCCACGGCCATAGAACATGACGTCGCCCACAGCGTTGCCGCGAATCATAATGCCGTTGAACACATCGTCTACAGTGGCGATGGGGCAGCTCTCCGGCACTAAATGGGGGGCCACATAGGCCGTCTGGCGGCCGTCAGGGAGCCGGAAGGCCCGACCCAGCAGCTTGATACGGTAGCCGGCAGAGGCGGCGATGTCCACATCACGGAGGTGGATAGAGCTGATGCCCTCGGTGGCGACCTTCTCCGGCGCCACCTCCCGGCCCCAGGCGAGATTGGAGAGAATGCAGATCTTCCGGCAGGCGTCGATGCCCTCCACGTCGGCGGTGGGGTCCGCCTCGGCGTAGCCCTTGGACTGGGCCTCCTTCAGCGCGTCGGCAAAGGAGATGCCGCCCTTAACCATGCGGGTGAGGATATAGTTGGTGGTGCCGTTGAGGATGCCGGCGATCTCTTCGATCTGGTTGGCGGCGAGGCACTGGTAGAGGGGACGGAGCACGGGGATGCCGCCGCCTACGCTGGCCTCGAAGAGGTAGTTGACGTTGCGCTCCTTAGCGATGGCGAGGAGTTCTCTGCCGTGGGTGGCCACCAGCTCCTTGTTGGAGGTGACCACATGCTTGCCGGCCTGCAGTGCCCGGCGGGTAAAATCAAGGGCCACCTTGGCGCCGCCGATAGTCTCCACCACCACATCCACCTCGGGGTCGTTTTCGATGACGGCGAAGTCCTTAATCATCTTATCTGCATAGGGGCTGTTGGAAAAATCCCGGATATCAAGAATATACTTGATTTGAATCTCCTCACCCAATTTTTCAGCAATAGAGGCGCCGTTCATGCGGACCACCTCCGCCACACCGGCGCCCACTGTGCCAAAACCCATGATTGCGATGTTTGCCATATCTGTTTCTCCTTCTATAAATTCTCCATAGCTTCCGGCATCAGCCGGCTAAAATCTCAAATTTCACCACACCCGCGGCGGCGGCAGCCTGGGCCATCAGATCGTCCAGGGAGCACTCCATCTCAGAGGTCTCCGCTGAAATGGTGACAGCGGCGCAGCCGTTGGTGGGGATCGACTGGTTGATGGTCAGAATATTCGCGCCGCTGTTGGCAAAGATAGAGAGGATGCAGCTGAGTACGCCGGGGTTATCCTTGAGCATGGCGTAAAAGGTGATGATGTGTCCCGCCTGCATGTTGTTGAAGGGCTGAACGGAGTCCTTATATTTATAGAAAGCGCTGCGGCTGATGCCCACCTTCTTGGTGGCGGCGCCTACGGTTCCGGCCTCACCTGTCTGCAGCATGCGCTTGGCCTCGGCCACTTTAATAAAAATCTCCGGCAGGGCCTCCGCGGCGACGATGTAAAATCTGGTTTTTCCACTCATCTCTGTTCACCTCCTGTGGGCATTTGTTCTCGATGTCTACCAGTGTAGCACAACTGTCCTTGCCCGACAATCGTCAAAGGGCACAGTTTTTCGGAGTTTTTGAAAGGAGGATTGCCCATATTGCACAATAGATGGCTGCGTATCCTTCTTGCGGCTCTCGGCGCCTATTTGGTGGTCCGCTTTCTGTTTGTGCCGCTGCTGCCCTTTGTCATTTCCCTGACCTTTGCGGTGCTGCTGGAGCCCTGCGTGCTCTGGTGCCGCCGGCGCTTTGGATTCCGCCGGAAGTTTGCTGCTGCGGCGCTGACGTCCATCTTTTTGACAATGCTGGTGCTGGTCCTGTGCGCCATGGTGGGAAAGCTCATCGAGGAGGGGGGGGGCCTCATTGAGCGCCTGCCGGCCGCCTTGAAGGCGCTGCCCGCCCTGATGGACGAGATCAGCCTCCGCTACGACGGGTTTTACCGGGCCTGCCCCGAGGAGATCCGTCTCTGGCTGGACAACACCCTCCAGCAGCTGTCCAAGGAGGGGCTGTCCATGGTGGGCACACTGTCAGGGGAGCTGCTGAGCTGGGCCTCCGGCTGGATGGGGCGGCTGCCCCAAGTGGTGCTCTTTTTGTTTACCACCGTTCTGTCGGTCTATTTCACCACCCTGTCCTACCCCGAGATTCTCCGCTTTATCCGCCGGCAGATCCCCAGCGGCTGGCAGAAAAAGGCCCGGGGGATGATGAAATGCCTGCGCAGCACCTTCTGGAAGTGGCTGAAGGCCGAGAGCATCCTCTGCTTCATCACCTTCTGCATGCTGCTGCTGGGGTTCTGGTACCTGAAGCTGGACTACGCCCTGCTGACGGCGGTGGTGGTGGCGGTGATCGACGCCCTGCCGGTCCTCGGAACTGGGACGGTGCTCATTCCATGGAGTATCTACCACCTGCTCCTTGGCAGCGTGCCCCGGGGGGTGGCTCTGCTGGCCCTCTACGCCATCATTCTGCTGGTGCGAAATCTCCTGGAGCCACGGCTCATGGCGGCCCAGGTGGGGCTCCCGCCGCTGACGGCTCTGCTGGCCAGCTACCTGGGCTTCTGCCTCTTTGGTGTGGGGGGAATGCTGCTGCTGCCTATCGCGCTGCTGTTTGTCAAGCAGCTGCAGGACGGCGGCTTCATTCGGCTGTGGAAATAGAGCCGGTCACGGCGGCCGGCGTTGCGGAGAAAAGACAAGAGAGCGTGCTCCGGCATTTGCCGGAGCACGCTCTTATTTTTATAGGCCCTATTCTATTTCACGGAAAAGGTCTGCCTACGCAGCGGGAAAATCACAGCGCCCATTCCTACGCCCCGCCAGAACCGGAGTCCGCCGGGGCGGCGCCGCTTTCCTGGGTGCCCTGCTCCGCGTCCTCTGCCCCGCCGCTCTCCTCGCCGATCATCCGCCGGATATAGTCCTCCACCTCGTCGAGGGAGGCGGCGCCGGCGATCTCCTGATAGACCTCCCGCTCAAATTCCAGCCCCTCGCCGGAGTCCAAAAAAACCAAGCGGATGCCCTCGCCGCAGTAGAAGTCCGCCGCGTCGGCGTAGCAGAAAAAGCCCTTGTCTGTGCGCACGCCGGTCTCCGCTGTGGCGGGATAGGCCATAAAGATGGCCTCGCTGCCCACACGCAGATCGTCCAAGGGACCGGCGAGGGAGTTGGTGACATGGCCGGGCACCACATTGAGGTAGAGGGTACAGGTATCCTCCACCTCCCCTCGGTAGACCTCCGAGACGGCGATGGCCGCCACGGTGAAGACGTGGTCGTAGGCGCCGTGGGCTTCATAGCAGCGCATCTCCTCCACCGTGCCCCGGAAGATGACGGTGTCAAGGGCGAAGATCTCCTCCGGCTCCAGCCAGACGAGGTCGGCGGATTGACTGCTGCCGCTGCCCTCAGGCGGCTTTGACAGCTCCGACAGCGCCACATTGACGGAATACTGGGTATCCACGGGGGTAGAGCCGCCCCCCCGCAGAATCCGGGGAAGAGCCAGCCCCGCCGCCGCAAGCAAGACGAGGCAGGCGGCCGCGGCCAGATAGCGGGGACCGCGGCGGCGCTTGGGGGCGGCTAAGGCGTCCATGACCTGCTCCTCCTCCGCCGCGCCGATGGCGCGGAACAGTTCCTCTTTTTTCATAGGGAAAATCCCTCCTCCTGTAAGAATTGCTTCAGCCCCTGCCGGGCGCGGTGGAGCATAGATTTCACCTTGGATGGGGAAAAGGAGAAGGCTGCGGCGATCTCCTCGATGCTCTCGCAGTACCAGTACCGCCGCAGAAAGACCCGCCGGCTGGTTTGGGGGAGAGCGGAGAGGAAGCGCCGGAGGGCGTCCTCCAGCAGGGCTGCATCCAGCGCCTCCTCCGCGCTGCCGCCGCCCAGGCACTCGGCCAGCTCGTCTAAGACGGCCTCAAAGGCGCCGCTGCGCCTCTGGGCGCTGTTGCTGCGGTAGCGGTCCAGGGCCGCATTCCGGGCGATGCGCCCTAACAAGGGCGGCAGACAGCGGGGACGCTGGGGCGGCATGGAGTTCCAAGCGCCCCAATAGGTGTCGCTCAGACACTCCTCCGCATCCTCCCGGGAGGGGAGAATGCGGCCGATAATGGTGCGGCAGTAGGCGCCGTACTTGCGGGCGGTTTCTGCGATGGCCTGCTCCGAGCGGGCCCAAAACAGGGTAACGATGTCCCGGTCTTCCATAGGCAGCTGCTCCTTTTTTGAAAGCTTTCACCCCTATAGACGAAAAAAGGGCGGCGAGGTTGCGCCTGCGGGGCAAAAAACTTCATGTACTGAAAGCGCACCGCGAACACAGGCAAAAGCCGGAGCGCATGAAGTTTTTGCGCATGTGGGCCGGAAACGGCCCACGCGCTTTTGCTTTCATGGCCGTGCCGCTGAAAGCGGTACATGGCCAATTTACATGCTTTTGCACAGCGAAATTGTGGGATGACAGGACGCGTTGGGGAGGCTGGAAAATATTCCGTCCGCCGCGACAGCGTTCGACAAAAAGGGCGCGGCGGGACAAGCTATACTTTCCCGTAGAAAAGAAGCGCAAGTTTCAGAAAGGTTGTGAGGGAATTGGACGTCAGGATCAAGTCGGAGGACCGCACGCTGACTATCTGCCTGTGCGGCGATATGGACCACCACGGCGCCCGGGGGCTGATGGAGCAGCTGGACCGTCTGCTGGAGCGGGAGCTGCCGTCAAAAACCATATTGGACCTGGGGGAGCTGAGCTTTATGGACAGCTCCGGCATCGCCGTGATCCTCCGCGCCAAGCGGCGGATGGAGGCCCTTGGGGGCAACCTTGTGGTGGTGAACATCCCCAAGCAGGCGGCCCGCGTGCTGGAGACGGCGGGCTTAGGCCGCTATATCAAGCTGATTTAGGAGGTGCCCTATGAAAGCGAGCAATTACATAGTGATGGAGTTTCTCAGCCGCAGCGTCAATGAGGGCTTTGCCCGCTCCGCCGTGGCGGCCTTTGCCGCCCAGCTGGACCCCACCCTCGAGGAGATCGGGGATATCAAGACCGCCGTCAGCGAGGCGGTGACCAACGCCATTGTCCACGCCTATCCCGATACCCTGGGAAAGGTGGTGGTGCGGGCCCGGATCCTCGAGGGCGGCATTTTAGAGGTAACGGTGCGGGACTGGGGGCGGGGAATCGCCGATGTGGCTAAGGCCAGAGAGCCCCTCTTTACCACTGGAGGCGCAGAGCGCAGCGGCATGGGCTTTACCATCATGGAGAGCTTCATGGACACCCTTCGGGTCACATCTAAGGAGGGGCAGGGAACGAAGGTGGTCATGCGCCGCCGCATCGCCCAGCGCGCCGGCAGATGATGGATAGGGAGCTGCTCGCCGCCGCCCAGCGGGGGGACCAGGAGGCCTGCGGCCGGCTGATTGAGGAGAACACCGGCCTCATCTGGAGCATCGTGCGCCGCTACTACGGCCGGGGAGCCGAGCCGGAGGACCTCTACCAGCTGGGCTGTGTGGGGTTTCTCAAGGCCATCCGGGGCTTTGAGCCGGCGTACGGCACCCAGTTCTCCACCTACGCCGTACCCAAGATCGCCGGGGAGATCCGGCGCTATCTGCGGGACGACGGGGCGGTGAAGGTGGGGCGGAGCCTGCGGGAGCAGGCCCTGACCATTTTTTCCGCCCGGGAGCGGCTGAGCCACCTTCTGGGCCGGGACCCTACCTTGTCGGAGCTGTCGGCGGAAACCGGCTTTACCGCCGAGGAGATCGCCACGGCGGAGTTAGCTACCGCGCCGCCGGAGAGCCTGCAGCAGGACCTGGGGGAGGGGCTGACTTTGGAGGCCACCCTCAGCGGCGGGGAGGGGGAGGAGGCCATGATGGAAAAAATCGCCCTCCGCAGCGCCATTGAGACACTGCCGGAGAGCGAAAAAAAGACGATCCTCCTCCGCTTCTTCAAGGGGCTGACCCAGGCCCAGACGGCGCGGATCCTCTCGGTTTCTCAGGTGCAGGTATCCCGGCTGGAGCGCCGGGCGCTGGAGCGGCTGCGAAGAGATTTTGCTTTACAGGATTAGCATTAAGCGAGGACGGCGGAACGGCATTGAGCTGTGCCGCCGCCCCTTTTTCAGCCGGCACAAAGTAGTCCTCCTTCTGAAACTCCGTCATGGTCCCCCAGTAGCGCATGGGCATCTGGGTGCGCCGGCACTTGGGGTTGTAGCGCTCCCGGATGGCGATGGTGTCATAGAAGCGCTTCCACAGCCGGCGGAACTGGGCCTCCCGCTCCTCCGGCCGGGCCATCTCGAAGTGGTCGAGGGGGGAGATGCACCACTTGCCCTCCCGGTAGAACAGGGCCTCCCGGTGGGTGCGGTCGTAGAGGATGAGACTCTCGTTGTAAAAACGGCTGCAGAAGTGGCCGCGCAGCAGGGGCAGCACCCGGTTTTTCGGCTGGATCTCCCCCACCAGTACGCCGCTAAATTCCGAGAAGCGCACAAATCCCTTCAACAGATGAACCTCACCCTCCAAATGGCGCACCGCCTTCAGCAGGGGGTGTACCGCCTCGTCGCTGAGCCGGCACAGCAGAGCGCCGCCCTCGGCAAGGAGGGCGCGGATAAAGCGGTAGAGGATCCCCTCCCTGTCGTCAGCGCAGGTGAGAAAGCCCTTTTCCACCAGCTCCCTTGCGTAGGCGGAGCGCTTTTCAATCCCGGCGAGGACCCGCCGGGCGTGGGAGGGATCCGTCTCTATCCACCGTACCTCAAAGAGGGTTGGGGCGATGTCCTCCCCGGACTGAAAGGCCGCGGGGACCTCCCGATAGACGTAGCTGTCAAAGACGCAGCAGAGGAAGCCCTCGAAGCTGCCGTCGTAGCGGTAGATGGTTTCCATGGTACAGGTCTCCTTTCTGACCGATGGCGGTTACAGCCCCATTACAGGGGATTTCCCAGCAGGGCGCCCATGGCCCACAGGATGCTCAGATGGGCGGGGTAGGCCCAGTAGAAGAGCCGGTGGTCGCTGGGGCCCCGCCTGCCGTTGTACAGCAGGACCAGAACCGCCGATAGCAGGGCGAAGAGCGTCTCGAGGGGGGACACCGCCGGCGGATACATCCACAGCGCTGTCAGGGCCAGCACTGCGGCGCTCTGCCCCTTATTCCGGCAGAGCCACAGCAGGGCGAAGAGGAGCAGGGCGGTGTAGCTGTACTCCAGCTCGATCCCCGTCCACTCGTGAAGCAGCTGGTAGAGGAGCAGCATGGCGGCGGTCTTACAGGCCCAGAAGGTGAGCTTTTGCCCCCGCTGCGGCAGCTTGTCCCCCAGCAAAAGGCCAACGCCGCCCATGAGCAGCAGGATGGCGGTCAGCTCTGTCAGCTCCCACACGCCAAACTGCAAAAACACCGGCAGGATCAGCAGCAGGGGCAGGAGCCCCAACAGCCGCCCCCTGCCTTGGGGACGGGGGATCTCCCACTGGAGGAGCATCATCAGCAGCACCCCGCAGGAGAGGGTGAAGCAGATGTTGAGCAGGCGGAGCCTGACCGAGAGGGCAAAAAACTTGTTGATGGTAAAGCAGTAGGGAATGGTGGACAGCAGCCCCATCCCCGCAAGGCGCAGAGCGTACCGCTTAGCGGAGCGGGTGTGCCGGAACCCCTCGGCCAAGAGAAAGGCGTAGAGGAGGAAGGCCATGCGGCCAAAGGCCCGCATGGGGCCGTAGAGGAGGGAGCCAGGCAGCAGCACCACCGCTGTGTGGTCGCAGACCATGGACACCAGGGCGATCAGCTTCAAGGCAAAAGCGGACATAGGGAGTGCCTCCTGTTTTTGTGGTGCCGCCATTCTATCACCAAAAGTTTAAGGAGAAGCAGGGAAAACCTTTAAGATTCTTTTCAGATGGAAGGGGGCATCCGCTTCGCACTCAAAACAGGGACAGCTGCTCCATCTCCGGCGCCGGCAGCCGGCCCTCGGCGGCGATGAGCCCCCGGAGAACGCTGTCCTGCGAGAAGTGAAGATTGTCAATGATTTTTCCTTTACAGGTTATGAAGTATTGGGCCCGCTTCATCACCACCCCTAATTTCCGCAGATCCTCGTGGTACAACGTGCCGCCCCGGCGGGCGTAGAGGATGCGCCGCGCGCTTGTGACCCCGATCCCCGGCACCCGCAGCAGCGTCTCATAGGGGGCGCGGTTCACCTCCACCGGGAAGAACTCCGGGTGGCGCAGGGCCCAGTTGCACTTGGGATCCACCAAGGGGTTGAAGTTGGGGTTGTCGTCGTCTAAGAGCTCCTCCGCCTGAAAGCCGTAGAAGCGCAGCAGCCAGTCCGCCTGATAGAGCCGGTGCTCCCGGAGAAGGGGCGGCTTGGTGTCCAAGGAGGGGAGGAGACTGTTCTCCACCACAGGGACATAGGCAGAGAAGAAGACCCGCTTGAGGCGGTACTTGCGGTAGAGCCCCTGGGTTAGGTGGAGGATGTGTCGGTCGGTGTCCGCCGTGGCTCCTACGATCATCTGGGTGCTCTGGCCGGCGGGGGCGAATTTGGGGGCGTGGCGGTATTTCACCAGCGCCTCCCTGCTCTCCTCCGAGCGGTCCCGGATCTGCCCCATAGGGCGGAGAATGGACTGACGGGTTTTGTTGGGGGCCAAGGTCTGCAGCCCCCGTTCCGAGGGCAGCTCGATGTTGACGCTGAGTCGGTCGGCCAAGAGGCCCAGCCGCTCCACCAGCTCCGGCGATGAGCCGGGGATGGCCTTGGCGTGGATGTAACCGTTGAAGCGGCATGGGCCCCGCAGCAGTTCCAGACAGCGGATCATCCGCTCCATGGTGTAGTCGGGGCTCCGGAGGACGCCGGAGGAGAGGAAGAGGCCCTCAATATAGTTGCGCCGGTAGAACTGGATGGTCAACTCTGCCAGCTCCTCCGGAGTGAAGACGGCCCGCCGGGTGTCGTTGGAGCAGCGGTTGACGCAGTATTGGCAGTCGTAGACGCAGCAGTTGGTCATCAGCACCTTCAGCAGAGTGACGCACCGCCCGTCGGCGGAGAAGGTGTGGCAGCAGCCGGCTACTGCGGAGGAGGTGTTGCCGATATAGCCCTTCCGGCTGCCCCGCTTGGCGCCGCTGGAGGTGCAGGCGGCGTCGTACTTGGCCGCGTCGGCCAAAATGGTCAGCTTGTCCATCAGGTCCATGGCACCCCTCCTCTCCCAATAATCGAACAAATATTCTATAATGACTATACCGCAGGGAGGATGGAAAGTCAAGAGGGAAAATTTCCCTTTTAGGTCCGCACGGGGTTGTCAGAGAGGGGGTGCCGCCCGTGAAAAAAGGGGAAAAATCACCAGCTTTTCGTATCAGACGGCAGAAAGGCGGGGAAAATGCCTTGTCACAAGGGAAAAACCATGGTACACTAAGGGGCGGAAAAGAGGGGAGGGACGGCGGTGCTGCTGGCCATTGACATAGGAAACTCCAATATCAGCATAGGGGTGTTCGACGGAGAGACCCTCCGTCTGCGCGCCAGGCTCTCTGCGGTGACGGAGCGCAGCGCCGACGAGTACACGGTCCTCCTCTACGATCTGCTGCGGATCAACGCCGTGGACCAGCGGGCCATCGGCGGCTGTATGCTGGCCTCGGTGGTCCCCGCCCTGACCGGACTGGTGGAGACCGCGGTGCGCAAGCTCACGGGGGTGACGCCCCTGCGGGTGGGACCGGGCACCAGGACGGGCTTTCGCATCCAGATCGACGATCCCTCCCAGCTGGGGGCCGACTTGGTGGCGGACACCGCCGCGGCCCTCTCCCTCTACGGCGGGCCGCTGATCTTGGTGGACGCGGGAACGGTGACCACCATCGCGGCGGTGAACAGCGAGGGGACATACCTTGGCGGGTGCATCCTGCCGGGGCTCTACGGCAGCGCGGAGCTGCTGAAGACCTCTACGGCCCTGCTGCCCTCTATCGCCCTGCAGCCCATGGGGGAGAACTTCCTGGGCAAGAACTCCGCCGACGCCATGCGCTACGGGCTCCTTGGGGGCACGGCCATGATGGTGGACGGCTTCATCGAGCAATACCTGTCCCTGCCGAAGATGG
The DNA here is from genome assembly GCA_904420145.1 of uncultured Oscillospiraceae bacterium. Classification (GTDB taxonomy): domain Bacteria; phylum Bacillota; class Clostridia; order Oscillospirales; family Oscillospiraceae; genus CAJFPI01. The sequence continues at coordinate 17,514 of CAJFUI010000082.1, read as the reverse complement.
AGGGGGCGAAGGTGGTGGCCACAGGGGGCTCCATGGAGCTGGCCACCGCCAGCTGCCGCCACCGCATCATCCGGGACGCGGATCTGACGCTGAAGGGACTGCGGCGGCTCTATCAACTGAATACGGTGCGGCGGATGTGACGGGGGAGCGCCTCCCGGCTCTCCGCCCGTGGGACAGTAAGCGGTATGGACACGCTCTCGCGTGTTGCATATAAAAATTGTGCGCCGTACTCCCCGGAGGGGAGACGACAGCACGCGGTGAAAGATCCGCAAAGGAGAACGCTATGAACCACAGCATGAACAAAGTCCACAAGATCACACTGACGGCGGTACTTGTGGCAATCATCTTCCTCCTCTCCTTCACCCCCTTGGGCTACTTGGTGGTCGGCCCCATCGCCGCCACCACCATCCAGATGCCGGTGATTGTGGGGGCGGTGATCATGGGACCCCTCTACGGGGCGGTGTTGGGGCTGTTTTTCGGCGCGAGCGCCATTATCAAGGTGTTGACCATGCCGGGGGCGGACCCGGTGGCCACCCTTGTGATGAGCACATCCCCTCTCCGGTACCTCGTCATCTGCGTGGGCTCCCGCGTCGTAATGGGGTGGCTGACAGGGCTCCTTGCGCTGGGCCTCAGCAAGGTTCCCCTCCTGCAGGGGAGAGGGCGCAGCCCCATCCGGTACGGCATTACCGGCTTTGTGGGCTCCATGTTCAACACGATTTTTTATCTCGGACTTCTCGGGCTGTTGGCCACGGAGCTGGTGGCAGATTACTATGCGATCGACGTCAGCGGGGTGGCCGCTATGATCTTGGGCGTGGTCGGCACCTTGGGCGTTCCGGAGGCCGTCGTCTCCTGCGTAGTGGTGGCCGCCGTGTGCAAGGCCCTCGAGGCGGCAGCCCGCCATTCCCAGCGATAGGGCCATCCGCTCAAATTTTGTATAGCGAATGAGAAAAGAAGGCAGACGCAAAGCGTCTGCCTTCTTTGGCGTTGTTTCGGTTCATCCGGCGTCCCTGATCGCTAATATCCCTGCGGCGGTACCCGCCGCTGCCCCTGTGCTCTTGAGGGTCAGCTCCGCCTTGAACAGATCGCCATCCACCGCAAGGGAGAAGGTGCCGCCCATGAGCTCCATCAGGCTCTTGGCGATGTTCAGCCCGAGGCCGCTGCCCTCGGCGTGCCGGGAGGCATCTCCCCGCACGAAGCGCTCCATGAGCTCATCGGCGCTGATGTTGAGACGGTCACGGGAGACGTTCTTCATGCTCAGCGCCACCCGATCCCCGCGGGTCATCAGGTCGATATACACCCGGCTGCCCGCCATGGCGTACTTGCACACGTTGCTCAGCAGGTTATCCAGCACCCGCCACAGGAGCCGCCCGTCGGCGAGGGCGGTGAGGTTTCCCTCATAGGTGTTGATCACGACCTCCAGCTTGCCGGCGGTCAGCTTCTGATCGTAGTCGCCCACCGCCTGATGGACGATCTCATTGACCACAATGGGCTGCAGGTGCACCGCGATGTTGCCGGTGGACGCCTTGCTGGCCTCTACTAAGTCCTCCGTCAGCTTCTTCAAGCGGTTCGACTGGCGGTCCAGAACAGTGACGTACTCCGCCGCCCGCTCCGGCAGCTCCTCCTTCTTCAGCAGGTCCACGTAGTTGACGATGGAGGTGAGGGGCGTCTTGATGTCGTGGGAGACGTTGGTGATAAGCTCTGTCTTCAGCCGCTCGGACTTCATCCGCTGCTCCACCGCCCGGTTCATGCCCTCGCCGATGGCGTTGAGGTGCTCCCCGTGGGCTTTCAAATCCCAGAACATGCCCTTGGTGTCCACCTTGGCCTCCAGGTTCCCGGCGGCCAGCTCCTGTCCCACGGCCTTGAGCCGCTGGAGCTGGTAGGAGAGAAAGGCGGCGCCCACTAAAATGGCGGCATCCAGCAGGAGCAGCAGCACCAGAGGGATCCCGGCGGACAGCCCCCACACCGCGAGCAGGGGCTGCAGAATCAAAAGTCCCGCCATGAGCAGCACGGCCCGCCAAGAGAGGGGCAGAATATGGACAAAGGCACCGATGCCGTGCCATAGCTGTCCGCCGCCGTGCCACAGCCACCGCACCAGCCGATAGCAGAGGGTGTTCTCCCAAAAGCGGCCCATCTTCAGCCGGGTGGCGATGGTCAGAAGGGCGGCAAGAACCAGGAGAAACAGCGGGAGGCACAGCAGAACGATCAATGCCATCTGAATCCAGCCCCCGGCGTTCAGATCTCCCACAATCAGCACATTGAAGGTGCAGAGAAAGCCCACTGCCAGCAGATACACGTCCAAGGGGATCCGGTCCTGCCAGTTGGGGACGATCTCCTCATGGCCCGCCCGGTGCCCTGCGGCGCAGAAGAGAAAAGCGAGAACGGCAAAAAAGCCGACGATAGAGAGGACGGCCAGCCACGGGAGCAGGTGCTTGATCGGGTAGACCAGCTGGTAGAAGAGATAGTAGGATTCCATGTCGTAGTAGCCGGAGCCGCTCCCATAGTCCTCAAAATAGAGGGTGACCTGGATCAGCTCAGCCGGGGCGTCCGTCTCAGGGACGACAGAGAAGCCCGGTGAGCCGTCAACAGAGGTGATATACCCATTTGAGTTCAGGAAGGTGAACGTCCTTGTGGAACGGTAGGCCGCCGGCCTGTCTGTAAAGAGGACCTCGCCTGTGTCCCCGTCCCGGATTACCACCGGAGCGCCGGAGAAGTAGGAATAGGGTTGGCCGTATTCCACATAGGCCCTCGCCACATCCAGCGCCATGCTGAAGGACAGGTTCTCAAACATGTCCGTCTCCTCGAAGGTCACGTTGTCCCCCTTATAGAACCCGGACTCGTAGCTGATGGCGAGGGAGCCCACGGAGAACAGCGTCGCCAGACCAAAGAGCACCGCCAAGAAGATGGCGATGACCTTGGCCAGGAGGCTGTTGCGCAGATCATGCTTCATAGTAGGCCTTCTCTCTCAGGCAGAAGACGATCCCGCCGATGAGCAGGACGGGGAAGAGCAGAAACAGCAGTTTTTTCATGTGAAAGACCTCCAATCATACCAAGGGGCACTATCCCTGTGGCTCCATTTTATATCCCAACCCCCAGACCACCTTTAAGTATCGCGGCTCCGAAGGATTGATTTCGATTTTTTCCCGCAGATGGCGGATGTGGACCGCCACCGCCCGCTCCGAACCCACGGCGCTCTCGTTCCAGATCTGTTCGTAGATCTGGGCGGAGGAGTAGACCCGGCCGGGGTGCTGCATCAGCAGGGCGAGGATGTTGTACTCCATGGGGGTGAGGCTCACTGTCTGCCCGTCCACCGTGACCACCTTAGTCTCATCGTCTAAGGTGATGCCGCCGATGACGATGCGGCTGGGCTTGCGCTCCATGCCGCCGAGGCTGGTGTAGCGCCGCAGCTGGCTGCGGACCCGGGCCAGCACCTCCACGGGGTTGAAGGGCTTGGTGATGTAGTCGTCCGCCCCCACGTTGAGCCCGAGGACCTTGTCCGTGTCCTCGCTCTTGGCCGTCAGCAGGATGATGGGGACGTTGCAGAGCTCCCGCAGCTTGGCGGTGGCGGAGATGCCGTCCAGCTCCGGCATCATCACATCCATGAGGATGAGGTGGATGTCGTTTTGCCGCACCACGTCGATGGCCTCCCGGCCGGTATAGGCTTCAAAGAGGTTGTACCCCTCGGCGGAGAGGTAGATTTTCAGAGCGGAGACGATATCCCGCTCGTCGTCACAGATCAAAATATTCGCCATTATTTTCTCCCACCTTTTTGAAAATGGTCCGAAAAAGAACAGGACCACCATGTCAGGTATTGTATCACAGATGATCTTAAGATAAAAGTCCAAGGGGGATTAAGCTTTTTTTAAGATTAAAAATAGGCATAGGATTTTTTGAGCATTTCAGAGGTGTTGTAGTGGAAATTTTTTGAAAATTTGAAACTTTTTTGCAATATACATTTTGTACAATTTTGAGACGTTAGTTACAAATCATTAAGCAATCTTCAGTAGCTCCTTGCGCAAAAAGTCTATGTCTGTATGGGTATAGTGCTCTGTTACATCCTTATCTGCATGCCCCATCATGCGCTTAATGGCCAGCTCATCGGCGCCGGCGCGATGCAGCAGGGAGGCGAAGGTATGCCTGCACCAGTGGGGAGTTGCCGCTGGCACTCCGATCTCCTCCATGATCTTTTTGAAGTATCTGCAGTATGTATTATGGCTGAAAGGCTTTCCGTGATTTGCTATGATCGTGGGCCCGCCCTCGGAGAGGCGCTTTGCAAGATACGGCGCAATTTTTGGATGCACGGGGACAATGCGGTCTTTCCCAGCCGTTGTTTTCATGCCGCCCCGGAGGCAGTTGTTTTTTTCGTCGTACTGAAATGGGGTGAGCGACAAAAATTCAGAGATCCGAAAACCGGTATAGCAGAGCATCAGGACTGTGTCTGCAAACGGCACACCATCCGCGGCCATCTTCTCCACCTTGGCCAGCTGCAGATCTGTCAGAATGCCCTTCTCATACTTGGGGCCAACAGATGGCATCTCGACGAAAGAGGAGTAGTCCTTTGCGACAATGTCCCGCTCCAACGCAAATTTGTACAAGGATTTCATCAGGAGTTTATCATTGTAGATGCTGGATTTAGACAGCCCGTCCTTTTCGTCGCTGTCGATGATGCGCTGCAGATCATCTACTGTGATACGGCGCATTTTTTTGTCGGCCAGACAGGACAAGCGGAGCCATGACGCACGATAGGCATAGATAGAGGAAGAACCGGCTTTTTCATACTTTCTGGCCGACCAAAGATCATATACCTGCTGGAGTGTGTAACTGCCGGGGTCATTTTCCATCACGGTATGGGCGCGGTTATATTCCTCCAGCGCCGCCTGTGCGTCCGCGGACTTCGCATGGTAGGACAAATACCGCTGCCGCACCCGTCCCCGGCGATCCCGCACAGGGACCTTCACAGCCCATGGCGCCCGGCGGTTCCCGGGGAGTTTTACGACGCTTCCTGTTCCGTTCGCTCTTTTCACTTGACACGTCTCCTCTCATTGTTTACAATAAAAGGGCAGAAAGACCCCTTGTTCGTTGGTTCAATCTGCCCTTCCGCTCTCGGTGTTGCAGCACTGGGAGCGGGCTTTTTTATTTTTGTGGTAGGATCCGACTTTTATAGTAGTCAGACAGCAGCGTGAGCGGCTGCAGGTATCGTTCACGGATATCTGACAGGACTTTGGCGGCCTGCGCATCATCATAAATATGAGACGTGATGTTGCGGGAGGCCAGCATATCCAGCCAGACAGACTCCTCATCGATAAGGCCGGTAGCATAAGCGGCCTTCAGCACGCCCTTTGGAAAATTTAAATCTCCACTGGCACCCTGATCCTCCATGTACTCCTTCAGAGATTTCCATGCAAGCTCAAAGGTGAACTCAAAGCGCTGAATCACCCCATCCCGCAGAACGGTGGAGGAGGGGGTGGCGTTGTATTCCTCCACAGCTTCCTGCAGGCGCTTGATTGCGCGGCAGTAATTCTCACATTTCATCAGCGGCATATAGCGTAACTCCTTCCAGCTGGATATTCCGCAGCAGCTCTGGGGAAGTATCCGGGCTCACGATAACCAAGTCAAACTGCAAAAGCGTGGGCAGCTCCTCCAGCGCCAGCCGCAGCCGCCCCGCTTGCGTGCTGTCTATTCCCCAGACAGCCAAATCAATATCGCTGCGGGGGTGATGGTCTCCTCGTGCACGGGAGCCAAAGAGGACCATCTTAGCGGTGCCAAAGTCCCGGGCAAGATCGCGAAGCTGCTCGGAGAGAGGCGCGGGAATATAGGGAGTTGACATGGGGATTCCTCCTTGATGAGGGTAGCGGCTCTACAGCACCCGTTCCGAAATCAGCCGGCAGATTTCAGATACATCGGCTTGTGCAACAAACTCAAATTTAACCTTACCGAGGCCGGAAAACCACAGTTCTAACTCACTGTCCAAATCTAATACGCCGGCAGTTTCCACGGAAAAGGCTTGAATTTTGCTGTAAGGCAGCGAGGAAAAATCCTTCTTTTTCCCGGTTAGTCCCTGTACATTGATCGCAAAAATACGCTTGTTGGTAAAAACAACGCCGTCCCGGATGCCTTGAAAGCTTTGGATGATATGTTCCCCTTCTATAAACATAGGCTGAATTTGCGCAGAAAAAGCGGTATCTGCTACGGGCTTCAGCTTCATGAAGGACGCATTCTGAAAGTCTATCATATGGATCTCCCTCTCTATTTTTATTTGTATCGATTTCTGACGGGGGGATTATGTGAGCTTCTATTTTCAAGGATTAAAAAGGCAATTCATCATCCGCATCTGGGAGAGGTGGTGCAGTATATGTTATAGATGAACGGGCTCGGCTATCTTCCCAATTCTTTAATAGCCCATCCGCCAAAAAGGTAGTTTCGCTTCCACAATATGGACAATATCTGGCATTTCCGGGTAATGGTTCAGTATGTGTACATTGTTCATCGTTGACAAAGTAGGGCGCCATAGCATTCGTACAATAATTAACAATCCGTGTTCCACAAATCATGCAGTAGCTTGCTCCCTCTAAATGTTCGCTATTTTTACATTGTAGACATTCTCTTACTTGACCTGATTCTTTTAGTTCGACACCTTGATATATCATTTCCTCACTATCCCTTCCTCGAAAACAGATACTCAATGAAGATGCACCACAAATTGGACAAAATAAAGCTCCTTTGATTTCAAAAGTTGCACCACATTCGATGCATATTTGCTTATGTAACCCAGAATGACATCTTTTCAGAATAGCTTTTTCATGCTTACTTGGAATCAATGTTTTCCAATATTTATAATCCTCAGCTCTATAATCTTTTGTAGCGCTCGGAGAGATATTAAAGCGAGTAGAAATTCGCTCAACATTAAATTCCGCCCCAGAAAGGAAATCATCTATGAGTATAGGAGGTGCAAGCAAATTCCCTGCAAACGTGTTTGCAGCTCCTTCCAAAGCATAGTAGGTCGGATCATCAACTCCACCTCTTGAAATTTCGGTACGTTCATTATTTAGATGCCCGAGTACAATATGCCCCAACTCATGAGCCAGTGAGAAACGGATTCTGGTTTCAGGGCGAGCCTCATTATAGAGTATCATATAGGCATCCCTATCTGGATAGTAAAAGCATTTTGCATCTGAAATAAATACTGGATTCCACTGACTCGGATGTTTAGAGAATACCCATGCATTATAATCTTTCGTGCTGGAAACAAAGATGGGAGCCCTTTTTTTCTTTGAAAAGAGATCATCAAAGTTGAGTGGAAATTCATCTATTCCAGTTATATCAAGTAGAGTTTGAGACATATTGAACGCGTCATGATATTTTATAATATTTGAACTCATAGATCCTTTTTCTTAGAAAGCAGGAAATCAATATAATCTGCAATCTGTTCATCCTGTTCAGGGGTAATTTGGGAATCTTCCAAGCGTGCTATAGATCGCAATTTACTTTTTGGACGCTCACCCTCCGGGGTGGGCGCTTTTTCTTTTTTCCCGATACCATAAGCAAGCCATTCATACCTAACATTCAAATAATTTGATATCTCTCTTAGTTTGGAGGGTCGAGGTTCCGTTTTTCCAGTGTTCCATTGAGAATACGCAGACGACGTAATGTCACAGGCCTCATAGAATTCCTTCTTGGATATTCCGCTCTCTGAAAGAGCACTGTCGATTCTTTTCGTCACTTCGCTCAATCTTAGCACCCCTTTTTGTGCAAGTCACACACTAAGAAAGCGCTAAGTTTATCTTGACATAAAGAAAAACTTAGTATATACTTAGCGTATGGGGCGCAGAAAACAAAAAACTGAGCCCCCACTTAGTGGAGTGATTGCTTAATATAGTGTTGTTGGCACTTCCTATATTAAGCTATCTCTGCTAAGTTGTCAAGTAAAACTTAGTGTTTTGGAGGTGAAAAAATGAATTTTAGAACAGCAAGACTTGCTGCGGGCCTGTCTGTTGCTCAAGTTGTTGATGCTTTGTCAGTTTCAGATGCCGCAGTTTATCAATGGGAAACGGGTATCACAACCCCAAATACAAAACGGCTTACCGAAATAGCAAAACTCTACGGCGTCACCGTAGATGAACTGCTGGCAGATCAGAAGGAGGAGCCATGAACAGTTTAACTACGTATCAAGGAGGTCTCCCAGAAACCGCCGAGGACCTTGCCCACTTCCTTCTGATTGCTCCTGAAAAAGCCGCAGCTATGCGGGCGGAGATCAGGGCCATTCAGAAGGTCGGACTGGCAAAGGCCGTCTACGATCAGAAGTTGGAAGAACAGCGCCGGTTGTGTGACATGATTTTAGATGCCTCAGTCCGGCTGGGAGAGATGACAAAGGCTCTTCCAAAGGCTACAGCTGGAAACCAGTATACTGGCAAAATGGTTCAGGACAGTGCTGTCCACAACCAAAAGCCGAAGTGCGAAGTAGTCCGAGACCTCGGCTTCTCACCTAAGCAGATTCAGCGGTTTGAGACTCTTGCTGAGAATAAGGATCTTGTGGAGCTTGAAAAGATACAAGCCCGGGAGGAAGGTCGTATGCCCACCCGGACAAAAGTGATTGATATGGTACAAGCTCGAAAGCAACGCTATGTGCGAGATATGGAGCGCATCGACACGGAGTCAAAAATCCATCGGCAGTTTATTGATGTCGTATTTGGTGCATTGAAACTGCCATCATCAGAGGAAGTGGTTTCTGCAATCGTGGGAGCAACTGAAGGGGATTTCTCCGTCGACTTGGACCGATTAGAAGAGGCCATTGGGAAACTGAAAGAAATTCAAATGTTACTGCGAAGGGAGGCACACAGAAATGGCACGTAACACAATCATCAGCAGGGAAGCTCGGCAATATATCGTAGAACAGCTCCACGACAGGGGCGAGATGACGAAGTCAGAGGTGATGGAATTGGTTCGTCCCCACTGTTCTTTTGATGTAGCTGTTTTACAGGAACAGGCTATAGGACGGCTTGTTAGCGGTATTATCCACAGCGTGCGGGATTCTACCGGAGCAAGATCAGCCTTTTTGATCCGTGGAGAAAACACAGTGGTAGACCTCGAAACTTGCCGCTCCTTGAGCAAGATCTCTGCTGTGGAAGCTCAACTGTTGAAACAGTTGGATGGAATTAGGGCATCCCACCGTAAGGCTCAGCGGCGGAGAGAAGAATTGGCAGGACAGATAGATATGTTTGCAGCGAAATGAGATAAACGACCTATGAAAGAAGGTGACAAGATTGTTCGGAAGCGAATCTGTCGGGAATTGGGCTTGGATCGCTTCGGAAAAACAGGACAAAAAAGACCCCGCCGTGCTCGGAACACGACGGGGCAAAGGAACCAGAAAACCATGAAAATCCAGTCCTTGTCCTTTGCATTATAGCACGGATATGGGCGGAACACAAGGAGGAAATATGAACCGACGAACAAGGACAATAGAAATCCCAACGGACGAGGCCATACTGCAATATGACAACGTTCCGGTGGAGATGGCTGCCCGGTATTTGGGCAGCAGCACAGCCACGCTCTATGAGGCGCTGCAGGATGAGCGGGTCCCCTTTGGCTGGGCGGTACATCGAAACGCTTCTTGGACATATCATATCAGCCCGGGAGCACTGGTAAAATACAAGCGTGAAGGGCTTCCACTTTACAAGCTAAAAGATGTTTCAAACATCGTGTGCGGTGATGTAGAGCGCATGATTGATAAGAAAATGGAGGTTCTGTCCACTGTATTTCAGGCAATCGTGGGAGGTGGCGCACAATGACTAAGCACGCGCGGCAAGCAGTAACAGCCACGGCAAAGGCGGTGATGATCGGCACCATAATCGGCGCAGTTGGCTTTTGTGCCGGGATGCTGGTAGGCTTCTTTTCCCGTCCGGTGCAGGCGGAGTACATACCGGAGGAGCAGGAGATCACCGTCGGTAAAACGGAGGTATTCGATGCGGCACCGGTTGAGATCGAGGAACCGGAGGAGCCAGCAGAACCGGATCGGCGGTATCACGGGTCCTGCCGAATCACAGCGTACTGCGCCTGCAGCGTGTGCTGCGGCGAATGGGCCAGCAGCCGCCCCTTGGATAAGAACGGGGAGCCAATTGTCTACGGTGCCAGCGGTGAGGAGCTGATCCCCGGCGTGTCGGTGGCCTGCTCTCTGCCCTATGGCACCAAGCTGGAGATTGACGGTCTGCCGGGAACCTATATCGTGCAGGACCGGACGGCGGAGTGGGTGCAGGACAAATATGCAGGCATGACCGTGGACATCTACATGGACAGCCACGAGGCCTGCTACGAGCTGCTCTCCGGTATGCCGGAGTGGATGGACGTTTATATCGTGGAGGAGTGAGCGATGTACAAATGCTTAGAATGTGGGCACATCTTTGACAAAGGAGAGGAAGCCAACTGGATTGAAAAACACGGTTTTGCTGACGGCCCATTTGAGCACTTCACCGGATGTCCTATTTGTAAGTCCGCATACGAGGAGACTACACACTGCAATGCATGTGGCGGCGAATACTTAGAGGATGAATTGTTTGACGGCAAAATCTGCAGAGATTGCTTGATGAAAAAAATCACGGTAGAAAACACCAAATCTTATTTGCTTTATGCCGGGATTGAAAAGGAATTTTATATGGAAATTTTCCTTGACAGCACATTTTCCAAAGTGAGCCCTCGCCTGTTGGAAATTTCTAAAATGGAATTCGACCGCTATGCACAAAAAAATCCTATTGAGGCTATCAGTATATGTAAATCCTATGTGGCCTGTGATGATGCCGGATTATATGACTTTTCTGAGTTTATTGCGAGGTCAGGGCGATGAAGATTTGCAGAGGAACGTTGCATTACACAGTAGGACAAGCAGAAGTAGAAGTCTATTTTCCTGATGGAGATGTAGCCTGCATCAACTGCCGATTCTGTCAGTATGAGCAAGGCGCAGACCGATATTTTTGCCGCCTGATGCCAAATAGACCTCAGATATTTACACCAAGACTTTGTATTGAGGGATTTTGCCCGCTGCAATTTAAGGAGGAGGATTCAGACGTCGAAGATCATCCTGAAAGCTTATAAGCGCAGGGAAGCCGTTGGAGAGGTAGTAAAAATAAGTGAAGAAGCACAGCGTGTGCTATCGACCATTATGCGCGAAAACAATCTGACAGCAAAGTATATCGTGTCCCAGATGATTATACAGGGTGCTGATTTTATAGAGCTTGTAGAAGAGGAGGAGTAAATCCATGGGAATCCCGGTGTTAGTTTTGGGGGATTCCGGCAGCGGAAAATCTACTTCCCTGCGGAATTTTGAGCCGGACGAAATTGGAATTTTCAATGTGGCAAGTAAGCCTTTGCCTTTCAGGAAGAAACTGATGAAGGTAGATGGCGCATCATACAGTAAAATCCTAAAATCGCTGTCAGATGCAAAACTGAATGCCTACGCAATCGATGATAGTCAGTACTTATTGGCGTTTGAGTTCTTTGACCGCGCTAAGGAGACGGGATACAACAAATTTACAGATATTGCTTTAAACTTCCGAAATCTGATTCAATTTGTGATTTCCCAGACTCCGCCGGACTGTATTGTCTATTTCCTTCACCACACAGAGATGAATGCGGATGGCACTTTGAAGGCAAAGACCATCGGGAAAATGTTGGACGAAAAGCTGACAGTGGAGGGGCTGTTTTCTATTGTCCTACTCTGCAAAGCCAGCAAGGACAAGCACGTATTTATTACACAGTCTGAAGGTTACAGCACAGCCAAGAGCCCACTGGATATGTTTCCGGAGGAGATCGACAACGACTTAAAGATGGTGGATACCACGATTAGAGAATATTGGGGCCTTGCCCCTCTGAAAAATAAGGAGGACGTGAAAAAATGAAACCTATCAGCAATTGGGACAGCGTACAGGCTGCCAGCAATCCCGAATCCCTTCCTGCGGGTGGATATGTCTGCGAGATCAAGCAGGCCAAAGAGGTAAAAAACAAGAACTCGGATGGCACACATCTCGAGATTTCTTTCGATGTCTGCGAAGGAGAGCATATCGGATTTTTCCAGCAGGATTGGAAGAGTCAGGATCGGGAGGATAAGTTTTGGAGAGGAATTGCCCGTCAAAATATCCCCAATGAGAACAGCAGCAAATTTGAGCAGCAAAAAAAGTTCTTTAAGCGGTTTACCAATGCGCTGGAGGACAGCAATCCCGGCTATCACTGGGACTGGAACGAGGGTGCTTTGAAGGGCATGAAGATCGGTGTGGTATTTGGTGAGCGGGAGCGTGAAAGCCAAAGAGGGACCGTTTATAGCATCACAGAGGCGGCTGAGATGATCTCTGCAGACGATGTCCGAAAGAACAATTATAAAGTGCCCGAGAAAAAATGCCTGCAGAAGCAGACAACCTACAGCGCCGGATTTTCCGCTGTTGAGGACTACGGGGACCTTCCGTTTTAATCCATGCATCCTGTAGAAGTCAAAACCGCGCTGGAGAGCATGGTGTGTCTTGTAGATACCCGGGAGCAGGACACACCGCTCTTCCGGGCAAGACTTAAGGAGATGAACTGTCAGTGGGAGCGCCGCAAGCTGAACTTTGGTGATTACTCTGTCTGTTGTGACGTATTGGATTTATCCAATCAGATAGCAGTAGAACGCAAGATGTCATTGGATGAATTGTGCGGCTGCTACTGCAAGGACCGTAAACGGTTTGAGCGGGAATTTGAGCGGGCCAGACAGGCAGGAGCGAAGATCTATTTGCTGATAGAGGATGGCTCTTGGGAGGACGCCTATGCCGGAAAATACCGGAGCCGCATGGAACCAGTGGCGCTGGTTGCCTCTATTCAGGCATGGCTTGCCAGATATAATTGCCAAGTTATCTTTTGTCATCAGGAGACAACAGGACGCTTGATCCGCGACATTCTCTACCGCGAATTAAAGGAGGCGCTGGAGCACTATGAACCAAACAGCTGAAGTTATTAAGCGCCTTGTACCTATGGACCGGGCCGTTAGGGTATATGGCTTTACACCAAATCGTGGCGGCTATATACCTTGCCCGTTCCACCGAGAAAAAACTGCCAGCCTGAAGATCTATACGAGCTGCGACGGTCATAGTGGATGGCACTGCTTCGGATGTAGAAGAGGAGGCAGCGTAATAGATTTTGTCATGGAATTGTTTGGCATTAACTACCGGCAGGCTGTGCTTCGAATCAATCAAGATTTTTCTCTTGGACTGACAGATAAAAGGGCTGGGCGATCCCAGTTATCAGAGGCCGCCCGCAGAGCAAGGAAAGAGCGGCGGGAAGCAGAAAAAAGAGAGAAAGAGTGGTGGGAAATGATCCGTCTTCTGTGGTATTACCGCGATGTGGTGCAATTCGCCCAGCCTGTACAGGAGGACGGAATTGTCTGGATCCACCCACTTTATGCAGAAGCTGTAAAACGCCTGCCAGAAGTTGAATACTGGTTGGATGAACGCTTTCAGGAAGGAGATCGATGCCATTGGAACCAATCCCAGAATTCAGCAAAAATGACTTCCTGATGACCACAGCGCCCTATGAGTGGCTGTATTCCCATAAAGATAACCGCTTTGAGCTAAAGCAGTTTATCAGCCGTATGTCGGCTCAGGCGAAAAGCGTTGGTGTAAGCAATTTGACCGGATTATTTAACGCGTATGTGGAGTCCATCAAGGGACAGGACGTTATCCTCGGATGCAACCGAACAGACTTTACAGGTCAAGAACTGGAGCTGGACTGCGGAACATGGGAGGCCACCGACGAAGGAATTTATGGAACAGACAAGCTCGGCTTTCCTATTACGGCTTGCTACCACCCCATTATGCCGGTGCAGCGCTTAGTTAATATTGATACCGGAATTCACAAAGTAAAATTGGCCTTCAGCATGGGACGCCGCTGGAGCTATATCATCGAGGACCGCAGCACTATCTCTGACAGCAGGGCCATTATTGGCCTCTCTCGCTATGGGATTGCCGTCAACAGCGAAAACGCCAAGCATCTTGTCAGGTATCTATCAGAAGTGGAGCAGATGAATTACGACCTGATCCCTGAGGTGTCAAGTGTTGGGCGGCTTGGCTGGATCGAAGACTACGGATTCTCACCCTATGCCGGAAATTTAGTTTTTGACGGAGAAGAGGAGTACCGCACAAGATTTGACAGCATTCAATCCTATGGAAGCCGTCAGGAATGGATTGACTGCTGCAAAGCCGTCAGGTCGGGGAAAACAAAGGGAGCTGTTATCGCTCGAATCATGCTGGCAGCATCTTTTGCGTCTGCCCTTGTCAAGCCGTGCAGCTGTCTACCATTCTTTGTTCATCTGTGGGGCGGATCCGAAACCGGGAAAACAGTCGGCCTTCTGCTGGCTGCCAGCGTTTGGGCAAATCCGGAAATCGGGAAGTATATACAGACCTTCAACAGCACAGATGTCGGAAAAGAGCTGGGCGCTGCTTTTTGCAACTCCATGCCGCTGATTATCGATGAGCTTCAGTTGGTTAAGGATAACCGGAAGGACTTCGATAAGATGATCTATCAGCTCTCTGAGGGCGTCGGTCGTGCAAGAGGGAAAAAGACCGGAGGACTTCAGAAAACACCTACATGGCGAAACTGTGTGCTAACTACGGGAGAATTTCCTATTATCTCGCCCAGCAGCGGAGCGGGCGCCGTCAACCGAACGCTTGAGATTGACTGCCACGACATTTGCTTATTTGATGAGCCGAAGAAGGTGGCTGTCACACTCTACAATAACTACGGATTTGCCGGGAGAGAATTCGTGGAGCGGCTGATGGATGCGAACGCCATGGAGGAGGCTGTGCGGCTGCAGGAGGCCATGCAGGAGGCGGTTAAGACCGAGGATACCATGGACAAGCAGACGGACTCTGCGGCGCTGATACTGGCCGCTGACAGGATAATTGAAAAGCAATTCTTTCGGGACGGCGTTTTGCTGCAGCCTTCAGATATTGCTCCCTACTTGGTCAATAAGCAGACCGTCAATCAAAACGCAAGGGCACTCCAGTTTATCTACGATCAGGTCAATATCAATGCCGGACGATTTTCACCTGATATCTCCTCTGGCGGAGAAATCTGGGGGGATCAGGATAACCAATACATCTATATCATCAAGAGCAAGTTCGATCAAATGCTGCAGGACGAGGGGTACAACGCCTCTGCATTCATCGGGTGGGCCAAAAATCAGGGAATTCTGATCTGTGGTACCGATGGAAGACCAACAAAAGTCAAGAAGATTTTGGGGAAATCCGCACGATGCGTGTGGATTAAGTGCAAAAACGGAGAAGAAGATGAAGGTTTTTCAACAAATCAGCAGAGTTACCTGTAGTTACATTGTGGTTACAAAGGCTGGTAACCGCGCAATCCGTTGCAGCACAATAGGTTCCGGGATTTTTTAGTCCCGGTTACCAAAGTTACCGCATTTTTAAATACTTTTTTATAAAAAGAAAAAATTCGAAAATGAAAATATTTATTTTTTGCAGAAGAAAAAATATTGGTAACTTGGTAACCGACGCGCAAAATTGTATTCAATCCATTGTGCCGCAAGACTTTCAGCGGTTACCACTTGATGGTAACTTTCGGTAACTTCCTGTAACCATAAGAAGGAGGATTATATGATATTCCCGTATGAGAAACAGGCGATGAACGGAGAACCTATGCCAGATGGATTGGACTGGCTGGATCAGCGCATGTACATAGCTCTCAGAAGCTTATATGCCGATGCAAAAGCAGGTCGTATTTCTCGTGAAGAAGGAACAAAGGAAAAGAAACAACTGGTTGCTTCATACAATCAGGAGCGAGAAAACGAGGCCTTTAATAGCAAGTGGGTTGCGCATACAGTGCAGCTTTGGAAAGAAATCGAATCGGCTAATTGCCAATATCGCACTGACAGGACACTGGAGCACGCAGATCTGCTGTCTGACGCCATAATCGGGTTTGTAAGACCGGACGTTGATTTAGCGTGGGCAAAGGAGGCGGAGTAGTGGTAGAAAACCGATCAACCCTTTGCTGGAAATGCCAAAATACCAACGCGGATAAATGTTCTTGGTTTAACAAAGATAATCCAAACCCGGTGGAAGGTTGGACTGCCGTCAGAAAGGATATTATGGTGTCCACTACATATCAAGGGAAGTATGCTTATCGTCAGGAGATATCCTACTGCGTTTTAGATTGCCCAAACTTTGAGCCGATAAGCAAAAAGCAAAGTTCAATTCGAGTAACTATCAGAAAGAAAAAACAATCTTCCTATGACCTACCAAGCTGTCGGAACTGCTGCAACCGCGCCATGTGCGAGCGGGACAAGCTGACCTGCAGCGCCAGAGCAAAGGAGCAGAGTATATGAGACTGACTGATGAAAAGCTCGCCCTCTTAGGCGACCACGAGGCGGCGAAGCAGCTGACGGATGTGGGTGTGCTGGTGCCGTGTCCGTGGTGCGGGAAAATTCCTACAGAAGATGATTTGTTTTACAGGTGGGGGAAATATAGCTTTTTCCATGACTGCAAAAAGGCCGGTGCCATGCGCATTGAGGGGAAAACCAGATTTGATGTGTACCTTGCATGGAACACCCGCGCACCGATTCTGAGCGCGAAGGAGATGCTGAATGCCAAAAATTGAACTATATCACGATAACTTTCAGAACTTCAAACGGTACAACATCCCAAAGGCCCAACTTGTGATTGCAGATATCCCGTATAACATCGGAGCAGATGCCTATGCCAGCAACCCCATGTGGTATCAGGGTGGAGACAACAAAAACGGGGAAAGTAAATTGGCAAAGCAGAGTTTCTTCCACACGGATGGTAATTTTAAAATTGCGGAATATATGCATTTCTGCAACCGCCTCTTAAAAAAAGAGCCAAAAGAAAAGGGGCAGGCTCCGGCCATGATTGTATTCTGTGCATTTGAACAGATGCAGACGGTGATTGACTACGGGAAACGATATGGCTTTTTACATAACTACCCCCTGTTCTTTGTTAAGAACTACTCCGCACAGGTGTTAAAAGCCAATATGAAAATCGTCGGGGCTACAGAGTTTGCCGTGGTGTTGTACCGGAACAAATTGCCAAAATTTCGTAATAATGGCCACATGGTATTTAACTGGTTTGAATGGCGCAGAGATAGTAACAAGGACTACCCTAAAATCCATCCGACACAAAAGCCTGTTGGACTGCTGAAGCGGTTAATTGAAGTCTTTACAGATCCGGGTGATATTGTGATTGACCCATGCGCCGGGAGTGGGTCCACCCTACGGGCCGCTTATGAGTTGGGCCGAAATTCTTATGGGTTCGAGGTTGATCGGAATTTTTACCAAAAGGCAGTAAAAGAAATGATTGAACCGGCAACAAGGGCGCCAGAGTTTGAGCAGATAGAGATGCTGGAGGGGATGGAATGAAACCGATTTACGAGCCGAAAGGAAAAGCCAAAGAATACGGTGACTATGCCTTGAACATCTATACCGGATGCCCGCACCGATGCTATTACTGCTTCGCACCGAGCGTCCTGCATCGT
>CAJFUI010000081.1 GCA_904420145.1 uncultured Oscillospiraceae bacterium | reverse complement strand
TGGCAGTCTCCGAGAGCCTGAAGTAAGAGAGACAAAGAAACAGACGAAACTCCCTGGGACAAGAGTCCCGGGGAGTTTTTTGCGCCGGCCATGACTTCTGTCGGGGAGGCAAAGCCCTACGCCCGGCTTCGCAGCTCCCTCCATGTGCGGCGGAGCAGATAGACGAAGGCGAGGAGATACCCCCACCCCAGCAGAATGCCCATTAAATTTTCAAGATGGTAGTAGGAGGGGGAAAACACTCTGGGGAGCAGGCGGGACAGGGGAGATGTGGGGGATGCAGGATCCAAGCGGGGCGGCTGCAGCAGCGCCATCGTCACCAGATCGGCCCCCCAAACCGCCCCTAACAGGCCCAGCCAGATTGTCCAGCAGGCGGCGAGGCCCGGCGGCCGGCGCACCGTGCGCCAGACCAACAGCAGGAGAACAGCCAACTGCAACAGGGAAATCCAAGCGATGTCGCTGTAGCGCTGCCAGTAGGACGGGTCGAAGATCCGCTCCACCAGCGGGAAGCGGAGGAAGGTCTTGGTCCAAAACAGGGCGTAGCCCCAGAGCGTCCAGCCCAAGGCCAAGGCCAGCCGGGATTTCGAGAGCAGGCAGACGAGACCCAGCAGGAAGAGGGGCAGGGTATAGACGATCAGACCAAAGGCCAGCAGCGTTACCCCGAGGGCAACGGCTATCAGGATGATCCCCGCCAGCTTCTGACGGTGGAGCCGCAGCTCCTCCGCTGTGGGCGAGGGGGCGGCTGCAGGCTCCGGCGGCGGAGGGGAGGCGCCCTTCACTAACTCGTCCAAGGTCACGCCGAAGACCTCGCTGAGCCTCATCAGCTTGTCCAAATCCGGCACACTGGCGTTTAGCTCCCACTTGCTGACCGACTGCCGGGAGACACCGACAGCCTCGGCGAGGCTATCCTGTGACAGGCCATGCTGCTTGCGCAGAGAGACAATCCGTTCCCCTAAGGTCATGCCCCATACCTCCGATCCATTTTTCTTAGGGCTATGATAGCAAAACACGGCCCTCTTGTCCAGAAAGTCCCCTTGTCGATTTCGCAACCGTCAGTTGCGGCGGGACCAGATGCCGTCGGCCGCGGCGGATAGGCCGCAAAAGAGAACGTAAAAGGCAGATGTGAAAGTCCCCGGAGCACTCGCTCCGGGGACTTTTTCGTGATATGGAAAAGTGTACCAATTATGGTTAAAATCACCAAAACAAGAAAAAGAAGATAAAAACTTATATTGACATTATACAAAAACGATGCTATGTTGGGCCTATAAATCCTGTAGATTTACCAGATTTTGAAGGGAGCGTACCCCCTATGGGCAGACTAAAGCATTGGGCCGACGCTATGTGGAGTCGCTTTATCAATAGCCGGCTGGTACAGACCGTTCTCCGCTATCGCAAAATTCTCCTGCTCTCGCTGGCGGCGGTGGTTGTGTTGTCCGCGGTCCTCTACCTCTGCCCGTGGCGTCTTACCACAGTCTATAACGATATCGACTGGGAGGGATTCGGAGAGACCTGCACGGTGGTCTATCAGGAGGTTTATCTCAATCCCGATGGACATATCCTCTACCAGTATGACGTCCCCACCGGGGCGCTGCGGGAGGTGCTGGAGAACACCTATATCAGGCGGGATCTCTTTGACGACCCATGGGGTTCGGCTGCCTACGTTGAGCTCAACTGGATGGACGCTCGCACCGAGTCAGAGAACACGGAAAAAAATTACGCCTTTTCCTTTGACAGCGACGGAGACTTGACGTGTTATATGGATCTCTACGATGTCCGGGGATCGGACTGGTATAAGATCGACAGCAAGAGGGGGGAGTGGATCGTCACAGGCGGCGAGGCCTTCGAGGGGCTCTCCGCGCTACTGGAGGACTTGGAGCCCACGAGGATAGACAGCACCTTCGACTCCTGACCGCCGCAGGCCAACTACAACACGCCCCCGGAGGGACCTACCCTCCGGGGGCGTCGGTCTATGAAAAGAGCCTCGCAGAGTTCGCGCCTACAGGTGCGAAGCAAATAAAATTTGTTTTCTCCGGCGACACCCAATTCCCTCCTCGCGGCGTAGCCGCTGCGGCCTGCGTGGAAAACATGCCACCGGCATGTTTTCTATTCGCTGCGGCGTCGGAGAAAACACTTCTCAGCGCACAAGTGTGGAGTTTGCCGCTGACAGCGGGCAAACTCCGCGCGCAGGGGGCTGCAGCCCCTTCGAAAAAGTGGCTCGGCCACTTTTTCGACAAGTTCACCCCCGGAGGGACCTACCCTCCGGGGGCGTTCTTTTGCTCCGGCGGCGGACCTGTCTGCCAATGGCCCCTCCCCAAGTGCTCTTTTTCGCAATCAGTCGCACCAAAGCGCAGAAAGGGATTGCTTTTCTCAAAATTGTACTATAAAATATAGATATATTGTTATAGTATCTTTTTGAAGGGGAGGAGATACCGTGGAGATTGCCAGGCCCGCGTCGGCGGGGACTATGGAGTCCAGCGACGCCTATGTGGAGATTGAGCCAAGGGAGGACGGACTGGAGATCCAGCTGGAGTCGGTGGTGCTGGACCAGTTCGGGGACGCCATCGAGCAGGCGGTCCGGGAGGTCCTGGAGGCCATGGGTGTGGAGCGGGCCCTGGTCCGCGTGGCGGACCGGGGCGCGTTGGACTGCGTCATCCGGGCCCGGGTGGAGGCCGCCGTGCTCCGGGGAAGGGGGGACGGCTGATGCGCCGCAGCATGCTCTTTTTGCCGGGGAACAGCCCCAATCTGCTGGTCAATGCCGCCTGCCTCGGTGCCGACGCGGTGATCTTCGACTTGGAGGACGCGGTGTCCCCCGCCGAAAAGGACGCCGCCCGGATTTTGGTCCGCAGCACCATGGGGCATATGGACTTTTGCGGCTGTGAGACCATTGTCCGCATCAACGCCGTGGACACCCCCTACTGGCAATTGGACATTGACGCCGTTCTGCCGGAGGGGCCGGGGCTGCTGATGGTGCCCAAGGCCGGCACGGCGGAGGATGTGCGGACAGTGGAGGCCTATGTGACCCGGCAGGAGGCGCGGCTGGGCCTTGCCAGCGGCGCCGTGGGGCTGATGCCCCTGATCGAGACGGCCCTCGGGGTGGAGAACGCCTTTGCCATCGCCACCTGCTCCCCCCGGGTGCGGGCCCTGTTTTTGGGTGCGGAGGATCTGACCGCCGACCTCCAGTGCCGGCGCACCAAGGAGGGGCGGGAGATCGCATACGCCCGCAGCCGCTTGGTGATGGCCGCCCGGGCCGCCGGGGTGGAGGTCTACGACACCCCCTTTACCGACGTCAACGACGACGAGGGCGCCCGCTCCGACGCCCTCACAGCTAAGAGCCTTGGCTTCACGGGCAAGGCCGCCATCTCCCCCCGCCATCTTGCGGCCATCAACGAGGTGTTCAGCCCCACCGCCGAAGAGATCGACTATGCCTATGAGGTGATGGAGGCGATTGCTGCGGCCCAGCGGCAGGGGAAGGGGGCTGTGGCCCTCCGGGGAAAGATGATCGACGCCCCCATTGTGGCCCGTGCCCGGCGGACCATCGCCACGGCGCAGGCACTGGGGCTTGGCAGGGAGGAACAGGTATGAACAAGGTTGTGGGTTCCATTCGGGAGGCCATCTCCCTCTCCGGCCTGCGGGACGGGATGACGGTGTCTTTTCACCACCACCTGCGCAACGGGGACTATGTGCTGAATCTGGTGATGGAGGAGATTGCCGCCATGGGACTCCGGGGCCTGACCGTCAACGCCAGCGCCCTGTTTGACGTCCATGCCCCCCTCCTCCGGCATATCGAGGGCGGCGTGGTCACCGGTGTGGCCGCCAGCTATATCTCCGGCGGCTTGGGCCGGGCCTTCTCCCGGGGAATTTTGCAAGGAGAGGTGGAGTTTCGCACCCACGGCGGCCGGCCGAAGGCAATCGCCCAAGGGGTGACGCCGGTGGATGTGGCGTTTATCGCCGCCCCCGCCGCGGACGCCATGGGCAACTGCACCGGAAAATTCGGACCGTCCGCCTGCGGCAGCTTAGGGTACGCCTTTGCCGATGCCAGGTACGCCAAAAAGGTGGTGGTCATTACCGACCACCTGGCGCCCTATCCCCTTCAGGGGTGGTCCATCTCTGAGGATCAGGTGGACTATGTGGTGGCAGTGGACGCCATCGGCGATCCCAAGGGGATCGTCTCCGGCACCACAAAAATGACCAGGGACCCGGTGGGGCTGCTGATGGCCTCCTATGCCGCCCGGGTGATCGAGGCCTCCGGCCTGCTGCAGGAGGGCTTTTCCTTCCAGACCGGCGCCGGCGGCGCCTCCCTCGCCGCCGCCCAATTTCTGCAGGAGATTATGGTGCGGAAAAAGATCCGAGGAAGCTTTGCCTCCGGCGGGATCACCGGCTGCCTGGTGGAGATGCTCCGCGCAGGGTGCTTTGAGAGCCTGCTGGATGTCCAGTGCTTTGACCTCAAGGCGGTGGAGTCCCTGCGGGAGGACCCCCGGCATCAGGAGATCTCCGCCATGCAGTACGCCGCCCCCGGCAGCCGGGGCGCGGTGGTGGACAGTCTTGACGTGGTGATCCTCGGGGCCACGGAGATCGACACCGATTTCAATGTCAACGTCCATACGGACTCCAGCGGCGTGATCATGGGCGGCTCCGGCGGCCACAGCGACACCGCCGCCGGGGCGAAGATAGCGATGGTGATCGCGCCGATGTTCCGCGCCCGGATGCCCATGATTACTGACTGTGTGACCTGCGTCTCCACCCCGGGCCGCCACATCGACGTGCTGGTGACCCAAGGGGGCATCGCCGTCAACCCCCAAAATGGGGAGCTGAAGGACCGCCTGCGGGCCGCGGGACTTCCGGTGATGGAGATCCGGCAGCTGAAGGAGAAGGCGGAGGGGATCACGGGAAAGCCCAAGGCCGTTTCCCGGGGAGACCGGGTAGTGGCCAAGGTGATTGGCCGGGAGGGGGAGCTGCTCAGCAGCATCCGCAGCGTCCCCCAAAACCCCTGAGAGGAGGAGAGCTATGCGGGAAATCAGCGCCCAGCGCATTACGGAGACGGTGAAGCGGCTGTGCATCGAGGCCAACTGCCATCTCGGTGAGGATATGCGGAATTGCCTCCGCCGTGCGCAGGAGCAGGAGGCTTGGCCCCAGGCCAGGGAGATTTTAGGGCGGATTGTGGAGAACTACCAGATTGCCGACCGGCGGGAGCAGCCCATCTGCCAGGATACCGGGGTGGCCTGCGTGTTTCTGACCATTGGGCAGGAGGTCCACATTGTGGGCGATTTGACCGCCGCGGTGGACGAGGGGGTCCGGCAGGGCTACACCGAGGGATATCTGCGCAAGAGCGTGGTCCGGGATCCGCTGGACCGGGTGAATACCGGCGACAACACCCCGGCCTTCCTCTACTGTGACATTGCCCCCGGCGACCGGCTGACGATCACCGTGGCCCCCAAGGGCTTTGGCAGCGAGAACATGAGCCAGATCAAGATGCTCCGGCCCTCGGACGGGCTGGAGGGGGTCAAGTCCTTTGTGATACAAGTGGTGGAGGAGGCGGGGCCCAACCCCTGCCCGCCCATCGTAGTGGGGGTGGGGATCGGCGGCACCTTCGATAAGGCCGCTTACTTGGCCAAAAAGGCCCTGCTGCGGCCCGTGGACCAGCGCCACGCCGATCCCTTTTACCGGGAGCTGGAGGAGGAGCTGCTCCGGGAGATCAACAAGCTGGGCATTGGGCCCCAGGGCTTCGGCGGGGCCACCACCGCCTTGGCCGTGAATATCGAGCGGATGCCCACCCATATCGCGGGCCTGCCTGTGGCTGTGAATATCAGCTGCCATGTGACCCGCCACAAGACGGAGGTGATCTGATATGGCCATTTCCCTGCACACCCCCTTTACCCGGGAGGAGGCCCGCCAGCTCCGGGCGGGGGACAGCTGTTTGATCTCCGGGGTGATCTACACCGCCCGGGACGCCGCCCATCAGCGGCTGTGCGACAGCCTTCGGCGGGGGGAGACCCTGCCCATAGAGCTGCGGGACGCCATTATCTATTTTGTGGGGCCCACGCCGGCTAAGCCCGGTCAGGTCATCGGCTCTGCCGGCCCCACTACCTCCTACCGCATGGACGCCTACAGCCCCGCCCTGATCGCCCAAGGGCTGACCGGCATGATCGGCAAGGGGAAGCGAGGGGCGGAGGTGATCGCCGCCATGGAGGAGTACGGCGCGGTGTACTTCGGCGCCGTCGGCGGGTGCGGCGCGCTGCTGAGCGACTGCGTCAAGAAGGCGGAGATTGTCGCTTACGAGGATTTGGGCGCAGAGGCGATTCGCCGCCTGGAGGTGGAAAATCTCCCCGCCATCGTTGTCATCGACAGTGAGGGCAGCAATCTCTATGAGACCGGCCGCGGGGCCTATCTGGCCCAGCGGCAGAAGGGATAACACGGCTTGTAATGACCGGACTTCGCAGAAGGCGGAGTCCGGTCATTGTGATAAAACACTTGACAAATCCTGCGGCATATTTCAGAATTGATATAGAACAATTTGCGGAGGTGCCCCATGGATTCCATCTATAAAATCAACCCGGAGCTCACTGTTCCCATCTACCAGCAGCTGGTGGATGCGATTCGCACGGCCATTAAAAGGGGGACCCTGACAGCCGGCCAGCAGCTGCCCACCGTGCAGGAGGTCACCGAGCGCCTGGGGATTGCCAGAGGGACGATCAAGCGGGCCTACGACGAGCTGGAGCGGCTGGGATTGGTGGAGAAGGTCCAGGGCAGGGGCACCTTTGTCTGCTATCAGCCGGCCAGCTCCGGCAGCCGGAAAGAGCAGGCCATGGCCGCCATCGACGCCATGCTCAGCCAGCTGGAGGGCATGGGCTTCTCCGCGGCAGAGATCAACATCTTTTTGAATCTGAAGCTGCGGGAGCGGGCGGATGAGGAGGCCCGGGTGAAGGTGGCGGTGGTGGAGTGCAATCCGGAGAATCTGTCCGAGATGGCGGCGCAGCTGCGCCACATCAACGGGGTAGACCTGTACTCCTTTCTGCTGGAGAGCGTGGAGGAGTACCCCTATAAGCTGGGGGAAGACTTCGACCTGGTGGTGACCACCGCCAACCACGCGGGGTATCTGGAGAGCGTTTTGCCGGAGAAGAAGCGGCTGGCCCGGATTGCATTGCGCCCCTCGCCCTGGTGCCTGTCCCACATCATTAAGCTGCGCCCGGGGGAGCGGCTGGGGATTGTCTGCTACAGCCAGCGCTTTGGCCAGCTGCTCTATGGTACCTGTCAGACCTACACGGAGGGGGTGGACGTGCAGACGCCCATTACGGCGGAGGAGGACGTGGCCTCTTACCTCCGGGACAAGGACGCGGTGCTTGTTCCCAAGGCCTACGAGAAGTACTTCAGCGCCCCGGCGGCGGAGGCCGTGCGGCGTTTCCATGGGCAGGTGGTGGAGTGCTACTATGAGATGGACGAGGGATCTCTTTTGTACCTAAAGACGAAAATTGAGCGTCTGCTGGGGGAGAAAACCATCTAAAAAGGGAATGCACATGAAAAAGAGCAGGTAGAGACATGAAAACCTGCTCTTTCTTTCTTGACATAAGGTATAGTCCATTATAGTATATAGATACAGAACAATAGGGGGCGGACAGCCTATGAATTGCTGTGGAGAGGTGCTGTAATGGAGAACAGACGGAAGAAAGTTCTGGTGATCGGCGTGATCGGAGCGGACGTCCACGCTGTGGGCAATAAAATCCTCTATCACGCCTTTACGGACGCCGGCTTTGAGGTGATCAACCTCGGGGTGATGGTCTCCCAGGAGGAGTATATTGCGGCGGCTATCGAGTCCGACGCGGATGCTATTGTGGTCTCCTCCCTGTATGGGCAGGGGGAGCTGGACTGCCGCGGTATGCGGGAAAAGTGTGAAGAGGCTGGTTTGAAGGGTATCCCGCTGGTGGTGGGGGGCAATATTGTCATCGGCAAGCAGAGGTTTGAGGACGTGGAACAGCGCTTTAGGGCCATGGGCTTTGACCGGGTCTTTCCCCCCGGCACAGCGCCAGAGACCACTATCGCAGCTCTCCGGGAGCTGCTGCATATGGATGGTGAGGCTGTATGAGCGCCGTTTTGCTCATTGACTTCGGCAGTACATATACCAAGCTTACGGCGGTGGATGTGGAGACGGAGCGCCTGCTGGGCACAGCCTCCGCCTATACCACGGTGACCACGGATATCAACGAGGGGCTGGAGGCAGCCCGCCGCCGTCTGGAGGAGGAGATCGGCCATAGGCACTTCGACGCCTGCTACGCCTGCTCCTCCGCCGCCGGGGGCCTGCGGATGGTCACCAGCGGCCTTGTGCCTGAGCTCACCGGGGAGGCCGCGCGGCTGGCCAGCCTCGGGGCCGGTGCGAAGGTGGTGGGTGTCTACGCCTTTGAGCTGACAGAGGACGATTTGGAGGAGATCGCCGCCGCCCAGCCGGATATTTTCCTGCTGGTGGGAGGCACCGACGGGGGCAATACCGCCTGCATCCTCCACAACGCCCAGATGCTCTCCCGGCTGCGGCCCGCTTTTCCCATTGTGGTGGCGGGCAACCGCACCGCCGCCCGCCAGTGCCAGCGGCTGCTGGCGGGGTGGGAGGTGTATCTCTGCCCCAATGTGATGCCGAAGTTCGGCGTCCTGCACATTGAGCCCACCCAGAAGCAGATCCGGGAGATTTTTCTCAGCCGCATTATCCAGGCCAAGGGCCTCAGCCGTGCCCAGTCCCTCCTCTCGGATATTCTGATGCCCACGCCCTCGGCGGTGCTCCAGGCTGTGGAGCTGCTGGCGCAGGGCTGCGAGGGGGAGGAGGGAATCGGCGAGCTGGTGGCGGTGGATGTGGGCGGCGCCACCACGGACGTCTACTCCGTCGCCGACGGCATGCCCCAGGAGATGAACACCGTCTACAAGGGGCTGCCGGAGCCCTACGCCAAGCGGACGGTGGAGGGGGACATCGGCATGCGCTACAGCGTGCAGGGGATTGTGGAGGCCGCAGGGCTTAGCCGTGTGGGCGCCCTCTCCGGCCTGACGCCCCAGCGGGTGGAGCAGCTGACCGCCCAGCTGCGGCAGTATCCGGACTGCGTGCCGGCGGGGGACGGCGAGCTGGAGCAGCTGGACTTCGCTCTGGCCTCCTGCGCTGTGGAGGAGGCGGTCAGGCGCCACGCGGGCACCATCTCCGAGACCTATACTATGATGGGCCGGACCTTTGTGCAGGAGGGCAAGAATCTCACAGGGGTTCGCCAGATTGTGGTCACCGGGGGCAGCCTGATCCACACCGGACGGACGGCGGAGATCGCCGCCCGCGCCCTGTACGATCCCGCGCATCCGGAATCCCTGCGGCCCAAGACCGCCGAGATTTGGGTGGACCAAAAGTATATCTTAGCCGCCATGGGGCTGCTGGCCTCCCGCTACCCCCAAACGGCTCTGCGAATCATGAAAAAGGAGCTAAGACACCATGGATATTCAGAATAAGCGGATCTCCGATGGGGAGTTCGCCCGCCTTCGCCAGGAGGTTCTGACCCAGTGGCCCACCGGCAAGGAGGTAAATCTGGAGGAGGCGGCGGCCTACCATAAAGCCATGCCGGCCTCCCGGAATTTCTCCCAGAAGCTCTTAGCGGCTAAGGCGGCGGGAAAGACACTGGTGCAGCCCCGGGCGGGCGTGCCGGTGATCGAGGAGCAGATCAAGCTCATGCAGTATCTGGAGGAGCAGGGGGAGGCGGATCTGCTGCCCGCCACCATCGACAGCTACACCCGGCAGAACCGCTATGAGGAGGCGGAGAACGGCATCGCCGAGTCCCTCCGACTGGGGCGGGCCATGCTCAACGGCTTCCCGGCGGTGAACCACGGGGTGAAGAACTGCCGCCGGGTCGTCGAGAGCGTCCAGGTGCCCATGCAGGTCCGCCACGGCACCCCCGACGCCCGGCTTCTGACCGAGATCACCTATGCCGGGGGCTTCACCAGCTACGAGGGGGGCGGCGTGTCCTATAACCTGCCCTACTGCAAAAATATCCCCATGGAGCGCACCATCCGCGACTGGCAGTATGTGGACCGGCTGACGGGGCTGTATGAGGAGGTGGGCGTTTCTATCAACCGGGAGCCCTACGGTCCCCTCACCGGGACGCTGGTGCCCCCCTGCATCTCCCATGCGGCGGCCATTATCGAGGCCCTGCTGGCGGCGGAGCAGGGGGTGAAGAACATCACCGTGGGCTACGGTCAGTGCGGCAATTTAGTGCAGGACGTGGCCGCTATCCGCACCCTGCAGGAGCTGACCGACGCGTACCTGCAGCAATATGGCTACGGCGACGTGGCGGTCACCACGGTTTTGCACCAGTGGATGGGGGGCTTTCCCGCCGATGAGGCCAAGGCCTTCGGCGTGATCGCCTTCGGCAGCCTGGCCGCGGCGCTGTCCAAGGCCACAAAGGTGATTACCAAGACCCCCCACGAGGCAGTGGGCATCCCCACCATGGAGGCCAACGCCGAGGGGCTGCGCTGCACCAAGCAGATGGTCAACATGCTCTCCGACCAGTCCTTCCAGGACGAGCGTTTAGAGGAGGAGAAGGAGATCATCCGCCAGGAGACCCGCTCCATCGTGGACAAGTGCTTTGAACTGGGGAGCGGGGACATCGCCGTGGGCGTGTGCCGGGGCGTGGAGGCCGGGGTGCTGGACGTTCCCTTCGCCCCCTGCCGGGCCAACGCCGGGCTGATGCTGCCCTGCCGGGACAATGAGGGGGCCGTCCGGATTCTGAATCCCGGCAACCTGCCCTTCAGCAGGGAGCTCAAAGAGTTCCACCGGGCCAAGATCGAGGAGCGGGCTACTGCGGAAAAGCGCAAGGCCTCCTTCCAGATGGTCATTGACGATGTATATGCCATAGGTAAGGGCCGCTTGGTCGGCCGCCCAAGATAGCAGAGGAGGAGAGGTACTCATGAAGATTGTTGATGTTGTCTGCGCTGCCGGCCGCACCGGCTTCTACTTTGACGACCAGCGGGCCATTAAGCAGGGGGCCGGCCACGACGGCGTGTTCTACGTGGGGAAGCCCGTCACCGAGGGCTTCCGTTCCATCCGCCAGGCCGGTGAGGCCATCTCTGTCATGCTGGTGCTGGAGGACGGACAGGTGGCCTATGGCGACTGCGCGGCGGTGCAGTACTCCGGGGCCGGGGGCCGGGATCCCCTGTTTTTGGCGGAGGATTTCATCCCCGTGATTGAGACGTACATCAAGCCCCAGCTGGTGGGCCGGGAGGCCGACGACTTCCGCGGACTATGCAGCAGAATGGAGGCCATCGAGGTGGAGGGCAGGCGGCTCCACACCGCCATCCGCTACGGCGTCTCCCAGGCGATCTTAGACGCGGTGGCCAAGGCCACAGGACGGCTCATGTGCGAGGTGGTGGCCGACGAGTACGGCTGCACCGTCTCCGAGACGCCTATCCCCATCTTTACCCAGTCCGGCGACGACCGCTACGACAACGCGGACAAGATGATCCTCAAAGGGGCCCAAGTGCTGCCCCACGCCCTTATCAACCACGTGGAGACCAAGCTCGGCAGCAAGGGGGAGAAGCTGGCGGAATATGTAGCGTGGCTCCGGGACCGGATTCTCCAGCACCGGGCCTCCCCGGACTATATGCCGGTGCTGCATATCGACGTCTACGGCACCATCGGCGCGGTGTTCGGCAACAACAACTACGCCGCCATGGCCGACTACATCGAGGAGCTGGGCCGTCTGGCCGAGCCCTTCCATCTGCGGATCGAGGGGCCTATGGACTGCGACTGCGACCGGGAAACCCAAATGACCGCTCTTGCGGGGCTCACCAAGGAGCTGGACAGCCGGGACTGCGACGTGGAGCTGGTGGCTGACGAGTGGTGCAACACCTTAGAGGACATCAAGCTTTTTGCCGACCACCGGGCGGGGCACATGATTCAGATCAAGACCCCGGATCTCGGGGGCATCAACAACACCATCGAGGCCGTCCTCTACTGCAAGGAGAAGGGGATCGGTGCCTATCAGGGGGGTACCTGCAACGAGACGGACCGCAGCGCGCAGGTCTGCGTCCACTGCGCCATGGCCACCCAGCCGGACCAGATTTTGGCAAAGCCCGGCATGGGGGTGGACGAGGGCTTCATGATCGTCTGCAACGAGATGAACCGCATCCTGGCCCTGCGCCGGGCGAAACAGGCCAGCGGCAGCCGGTAAAATATCCGCAGCCGCAAAATAAAGAAAAACGTCTGATTTCCTTAGAAATCAGACGTTTTTTGCTGATAGGAGATGGATGTCCCGCGCTGCGGCTCACTTGAACTCGAGGAAAATTTCCACAATGTAGGCGATCTCGGCGGCGGGGATGGTGATGCCGAAGGTGTTGGCCACCGGCTCCAGCCGCCGCTCTACCACAGAGACGGTCTGCCGCTTCTCCGCTAAAAAGCGGCGGAGATTGGGGAAGCTCATCACCCGGCCGGAGATCACACGCTCCAGCATATAGGAGCCGTGGGAGAGAAACTTTACTGCCACCTCCCGACAGTAGGGGATGCCCAGGTCCTCCAAAATTCCGCTTAAAGCGGAGGAGAGGGCGGCGGAGGCCTTGGACAGATCCAAAAAGGTGAGGTTGGGGGCAAAAACCTCCCCCAAATACCGGCGCATAAAGGAGTCCTGATTGGACCAGAGGAGCTCCTGCTCCTTTGGGGAGGTGCGGCTCACCAGCTCGGAGAGCTCCTTTCCCGACACACACTGCTCCGCCAGGTACAGCAGGGAGGACAATGAGACCTCTCCCACACTTCGGCAGGGGACCCCTGTCTGACGGGAGATATCGGCGGCAAGGGACAGCAGAGGCGGCATGTCCGCCATCAGCGCAATACCGCCGCCCCGGTCCATGGCTCTGGCCAGGGCCGCCGCCTGGTCGGTGATCTCCGATAGGGTATCTTCCATGGTAATATCCACGGCGCCGACGGAGAGGGCCGGCGGGCCGTACTGGCGGAGCATGGAGGCGTATTCCGAGGCGATACTCTTCCCGTGGCAGAGGATCAGCAGGGAGACCTGCTTTTGTCTCGCCGCTGCCCGCACGGCGGCGAGATAAGCGGCGAAAAAGGACTCCTCCTCCGGCGAGAGAGCAAAGCCGTCCCGGGGGGAGAAGAGGGCGAAAAGTTCCCGGCACAGCGCGGCATCCCGGCTGTTGGGGGACGGCAGGACACCGGCAGGCAGCTCCCAATGGACGCCGCTGAGGGAGAGAGTAAGCATAGGGAGCAAAAGACCCAGCTGCAGCACGCTCTCTGTCGAAAAAGCCGCACCGCCGGGTGCTTGGGAGAGCCGCCGTGCGGCACTCTGCTGAATATAATAAGGAATCGCCTTCTGCAGCTGGGCGATTTTAGCCGCGCTGCAGCCGCGCAGATACTCCAGCAGATCCTTGATATACTGCGCCGGATGGGCCAGACGATCCCGGTCCGGGGTGAAAACGGCGTCAGCGGGCAGAGCGTCCAGAGAACTGCCCCGGAGCCAGACGCCTCGAAGGAGCTGGAGGGCTTCATTTCCACCCTCTGGGGAAAAGAAGAGGTAGTCATTGGGGATCATGGCCAGCAGGTCGGAGATGTGCTGCAGCCGGTCCAACCGGCTCTCTGCATCGGTAATGACCCGCTGAGGCAGATGGTGGCATTCAATGGACAGGCTGGCGTCCCGGTCGGAATGGGGCGCGCGCAGCACCGCGGAACAGAGCAGCCGCACCACGCTCCGCAGCTCGCTGACCCCGGCGGGGTAGCGGGCGGCCAGAAGGTAGGCCAGTACGGACTTGTCCAGCCGCAGTGTTCGGCCTAAAGCGAAGGACTCCTGGCCCAAAATGTCGACTAAGAGCTCCAGCTTTTCGTCCACGCTGCGGCTGTCCAGCGGGGGGATAGTCTGTATATAGGGGATATGCTTATTCAGACGGACCAGCAGCTCCTCGTTGTTCTGGGGAGGAAGGGAGAGGATCAGGGTGGTGTCCAGAGGCCGGGAGACGGTCTCCCCTATGCGGCAGTAGGTGCGGCGGTCGATGGTGGTGAGCAGCTGTTCTAAAATGTGCTCCGGCAGACGGTGGACACCAACCAAAAATACCAGACCGTGGCCGGAGAGCTCGAAGCTGCTGCGTATGCTGCGGCCGCCGGAAACGGAGCCCCGGGCACAGCCGAAGAGACGCTGGGAAAAGCCTGTGTCCCCGTATAGGCTGCCCCGGCAGTCTATGGTAATCAGCTTTGCCCCGGCGGGGCGGCTCTCCTTTAGGCGGGCAAAAATTTGGTGGACCAGAGCCTCCACATCCTCCTGGGAGGTGCTGACCAGCAGCAGGGGCAAGCCGTAGGGGGGATAGGAGCAGACGGACAGCGCCTCCTGCATCAGAGGCCGGAGACAGTCCCAGACGGGAGCGACCTCCCCCACCGGCTGTGGCGGAACATCCATCGGGGCTGTCTCGCCTTGAGGGAGGAGAAGGTCCTCCAGCCGGGAGGCCGTATTGGGAATGAACTGTCCCGGCAGAGCCAGCTCCAGGACCCGGTAAGAGAGATAGATGGTTGGACGGCCCTGAATCTTCACCGCCTGACCCGCGTTCCAGAGCTCGTTGAGAAGCTTGGACACATTGGCCCGGTCTAACTGAAGTGCCCGGGCGATATCGGCTGTTTCCAAGCCGTCTGGCTGCAGAAAGCCCGAGGAGACGAAGCGCTGGGTGCTTTCCCGCAGATACTGAAGGATGCGTTCCTTTCGGTTCATAAAAGTCACCTAAAAATTTTTTGTTTTCTTTTTAAAGTCTTCACAAAATAAAGTGTTAATTATAGAAATGAAAAAATGTAAAGTGTGTTATCCTCGGGAAAGATTTTAACACGATGCAAGAAAGAGGTCAAGAAAAACATCAAGGTTTTTGTGCATTTTGTATTGTTTTGGCAAAGAATTTTTGCCGATTCAAGCAAAATATCAGATATCACAAAAAAGATTTTGACACAAACATAACACAAATTTGACATGGAAAAACGGCGGAATCTATAATAGGACCAATCTTGCACAGCGCATTTCGGAACAAAAAGGAGGGGTAGCTCTTGGCGTGCAGAGTACTGCTTATTGGTCATGGCACGCTGCCGCAGGAGATGATCCGGACGGCAGAGATGATTTATGGGCCTGTGGAGGGTGTGGAGGCCATCTGCCTGCCCGCGGACCAGGATATGGACGCTTACCGGGAGGCCATTGTCCAGCAGATGCGGGACTATGGAAAGACTGGGCTGTTGATTTTAGCGGACCTGAAGGGGGGGACCCCCTTCCTGACAGCCTCTCGGGCTATGCGTGACTTTTGGGAGGATGAGATCGAGCTGGTCACCGGGCTGAATCTTCCCATGCTGACAGAGACCTTCAATTCTTTGGAGGATGAGCCCACAGTCCATGAGCTGGCCGAAGGTGCTGCTC
Source organism: uncultured Oscillospiraceae bacterium (assembly GCA_904420145.1). Classification (GTDB taxonomy): domain Bacteria; phylum Bacillota; class Clostridia; order Oscillospirales; family Oscillospiraceae; genus CAJFPI01. Next base: position 3,598 of record CAJFUI010000081.1, on the reverse strand, counting down.
AGGCGGGCGGCGAAGGCGTCTCCAACTTCCGGCAGGCGGTAGCATCCAGACACAAGGAGGGAACAACATGAACATTCTTTTATCCAGAATTGATGAGCGGCTGATCCACGGACAGGTCATGACCCGCTGGATCACCGGGCTGTATATCACCCGGATCATACTGATTGACGATAACATCGCCAAGGATGACTTTATGGTGGATGTGCTGCTGCTCTCTGCACCGATGGGTGTGGAGGTACAGGTGATGACTGTGGAGGACGCGGTCAAGTTTATCGCCTCTGACGACTCCACCACCAAGACCATGCTGCTGTTTAAGGACATCCGCTTCGTGCAGGCCCTGGCGGACAGCGGCTTTATGGTGCCCAAGCTGAATATCGGCAACATCGGCTCCTCCCCCATCCGCAAGGGGATCACCAGAGAGGTGTTCATGTCCCCTGAGGAGCAGAAGATTGCTAAGGATCTGTGCGGCAGGGGAATGTATATCTATATTCAGAAGCTCCCCAGCGACAAGGAGCAGGATATCATGAACCTCCTGTAAGGGAAAAGGACCGGATATTCTCCGCAGTGGCGGCTGTATATCAATTTAATCAGACAAGGAGGAATCGCAATGCTAATTCACGCAATTATCATGGCCGCATTTGTATGGTGCCTGACCTCTGTGGGCCCCATGTGGCTGAAATGGTCGCTCCATCAGGGAGCTCCTCTGATCGCAGGGCTGATCAACGGCATCATTCTGGGGGACATCGCCTACGGCCTGACCTTCGGTGCAACGGTGATGATGGTGTTCATGGGCGTAGCCGTCATCGGCGGCGCAATCCCCAGTGATACCTGCCTTGCCGGTTATGTGGGCGTCACGGTTTCTATGATGGCTGGGGTGGATCCCTCTATGGGCGTCACCGTGTCCGCTACGCTGGGCGCTCTGGGTGCCGCTGCCCGTCCGCTGCTGATGACCCTCAATTCCTTCTGGGTCCATCGGGCTGACAAGTATGCCGCTGAGGGCAACACCAAGGCGATGGCTCGCATTGACGTATGGGGTCCTGTGGCGCTGTGCTTTGTGCTCTACTTCATCCCCAGCTTTATCGTCATCTACTTCGGCGCTCCCGTGTTGGACGCCATTATGGCCGTCATCCCCGACTGGCTGCTCACCGGCATGGGTGTGGTGGGCAAGCTGCTGCCGGCCCTGGGCCTTGCCATGCTGATGCAGCTCCTCTTTAAGAGAAGCCTTATCCCCTTCTTTATCTTTGGATTTGTCATGAGCGCCTATCTGGGCCTTGGGATCATCCCCATCGCCATCACCGGCGCCGGCTTTGCCCTGATGCACTACATGTACAATGCTAAGAAAGGAGCGAACTGAAGATGGCGAACGAAGTGATGCAGGAAACCGCTGCTGTCAACAGCGAAAACAATGAGAACACGATCAAGCTCCAAAAGAAAGATCTGATCAGTTCCTGGTTTAAGTGGATCTGCTTCGGCCAGACCTGCTACAACTACGAGCGGATGCAGGGCACGGGCTTCTGCCACAGCATGCTCCCCATTATCGAGCGGCTCTACCCCAAGAAGGAGGATAGGGCTGCGGCCATGCAGCGCCACATGAGCTACTACAACACCGAGAACAACTGGGGCGCTGCAGTGGGCGGCATCGTGGCCTCCATGGAGGAGCAGCGGGCCAACGGCGCGGATATTGACGACGACGCCATCAATGGTATCAAGACCTCCCTGATGGGCCCCCTGGCCGGCATCGGCGACACGGTGACTCAGAGTCTGGTAAAGACCATCTTCCTGTCCATCGGCTGCTCTCTGGCCCTCTCCGGAAACGTGCTGGGCCCCATCCTGTTCTTCATCGGAATGACCGCCTACGCCCTGGGCGTGAGCTACAACGCCTATTTCTTGGCCTATCGAAACGGCAAGACCTCCATCACTAAGCTGCTGCGCAGCGGCGTGGTCAAGAACGTGTCCGAGGCCTTGGGCGCCTTGGGTATGATGGTGCTGGGGGCCATGGTGGCCGCCAATATCGGTGTCACCACCCCGCTGTCCTTCACCATCGGCGGCAGCGAGATCGTTCTGCAGACCATTTTGGATTCCATCCTGCCCCAGATGCTGTCTTTGATCATCTTCTTTGTGACATACCGTCTGGTGGTCAAGGGCAAAAAGCCCACCTATATTATCATTGGCATGTTTGTAGTGGGCATCTTGGGCTCTGTACTCAGCATCCTCGGCTAAGCAAAAGGAGAAACCTGTTATGACAAGAATGGAAAAACACCGCAAGGCATTTGGCGGGAAGGAGAAACCTATCATCGGCTGCCTCCATCTCCGGGGCCTGCCCGGCACCCCCATGTGGGATCGGGAAATGACCGTAGAGGAGCACATCGACCTGATTATGGCCGATGCGAAAATCCTCTACGAGGCGGGATTTGACGCCTTCGTTTTTGCCAACGAGTCGGATTACCCCTATGTGATGTCGGTGGGGCCGGAGATCGTGGCGACCTATACCCGCATTGTCTCTGCGGTGACCCGGGAGTACCGCCTTCCCTTCGGCGTGGGCATTATGCTGGACTCCTTTGCCTCCATCGCCGTGGCGAGGGCCACCGGTGCATCCTTCTCCCGGGGCATGTTCCATGGGGTGATGGCCACCGACTTTGGCTTTATGGATAAGCATACAGGTGAGATCTTCCGATACGCCAAGCAGATCGGCGCCGAGGACCTGCCGATTTATTCGGCCATTCAGGGACATTTCGGCACCCTGCTGGACACCCGGCCCGTGGAGCAGAAGTTCTTGGAGAGCCGGCTGGTTCTGCCCCTCAACGGCTTTTTGCTGGCGGCCCCTCCGGCGGGTACAGATCCTGCGGAGTCGGTGCTGGCCAAGCTGAAGGAGCTGGATCCCACTGCTCCCCTGATTCTCAACAGCGGCGCCAAGAAGGAAAATGTAAAGGGCCTGCTGCCCTACTGCGACGGCGTTTTGGTGGGAACCAGCCTGAAGAAGGACGGGTACCTCTATAACCCCGTGGATCGGGATCGGGCCATGGCATTTATAGACGCGGCCAAAGGCTAAGAGAGAAAAGAGCTTCGGCGGGGCGCTTATTGGATGAGCCGCCCCGCCGAAGTCCTTATCAGGGAGAGTAACATGATCAAGCTGGCAGCTTTCGATATCGACGGCACCCTCTTTGACGAGCGGCGCAAGGAATTTCCCCATAGCGCCGTGGAGGCCCTGGGGCGCTTGGGGGAACGCGGCATTCTGGTTGCCGCGGCCACCGGGCGTCCCCCCCGCAGCGCGGAAAAGCTCTGGGAGGCCGGAATACACCCGGACTACTTTGTGTGCAGCAACGGACACTTAATCCTTGACCGCGGCGGTGCGGTGCTGTGGGAGGAGGGCTTCCCGCCGGATCTGGCCCAGGCCGTGTGGGACTACTGCCGTCCCCGGGGCATCGGTCTCCTGTGGAAGTACACGGATGCCACCTATGTCTACCGCGGCGACCCTGAGTTCGATCTGATCTTCGCCAAAAGCAAGAAGAACGTCTTAGGGGTGCGCTACGACGACACCGCCATCCACCTGACCCGCGCCCCCAACGGCGGCTGCCTCGCCTGCTCCACGGAGGAGCTG
>CAJFUI010000080.1 GCA_904420145.1 uncultured Oscillospiraceae bacterium | reverse complement strand
GGGCATCAGCAGGGCGTTGCCGCCGCCGGCCGCAGTACCCTTGACGTTCATGGTGGGGCCGCCGGAGGGCTGACGCAGGCAGCCGCCTACGTTCTTGCCCAGCTTGCCAAGGCCCTCAATCAGACCCAAAGAGGTAGTGGACTTGCCCTCGCCCAGAGGAGTGGGGGTAATGGCGGTGACTTCGATAAACTTGCCGTCGGGCTTATCCTTCAGGCGGTTCATAATCTTGATGAAATCCAGCTTGGGGGTCTTGCCGTAGGGGATGATCTCCTCGGGCAGCAGGCCCAGCTTCTCACGGAAATACTCCACAGGGGGCAGAGTCTTTTCCGCCTCCTCGGCGATTTGCCAGTCCTTGTAGACGGTGGGGTCAAGGGTCACCTTGCCGTTGGCGTCTACATGCTTGCCATCTTTGAATTCGATTGCCATAGGTTTTCCTCCTTGTTCCCGGGATCTTTCACTACCCCCGGGAGTTATTTTTCTTGACGCTGCGCTTCTACCGTCCGCGACAACCAGCGTCAATCCTGTGTCATATGCCGCGGTGGTTTCCCATACGGCAGGAAGCAGGCTACACAGGCGGACCTAACTTCCGTACCCTATGATAGCAAAAGGGAGTTGGTTTGACAATTAGCAAGCATGACAAAAATTTAACAAATTCTTGTACATGTTTACAAGAGCCTCCGAAAGGAAAATCAGCGCCCTGCTGCGGCCTGTGTTCCGCAGCAAAACTTGTGTCCTTCGGAGGAACTCTTCCTCAAAAACAGCTGCGGACGTCACCGCTCATGTAGAGGGAGCCTACAGCGCAGACCACGCCGTCCGGACCGGCGAAGTCGATGGCGGCACGGACTCCTTCGGGAATCGAGGCACAGGGGAGGGCCTCCACTCCCAAAGCGGCAATCCGGCGGGCCAGTTCCTCAGCGGGCATGGCCCGGGGGTTGTTGGGGGTGACCGTATAGAAGCGGCGGGCCATGGGGACTAAGAGACCCAGAATATGCTCCACATCCTTGTCGGCCATGACGCCGGTGAGAAAGACAAATTTTCGATCGGGGAAAATGCGCTGGAGGCTCTCCGCCGTGGCCTTGACACCGTGGGGATTGTGGCCGCCATCGACAATGAAAACGGGGTTTTGCTGAAGGATCTCAAAGCGGGCGGGCCATGTGGTGTTTTTCAGACCGGTGCGGATGGTCTCATCCGTGATGGGCCAGCCCTTATCCCGGAGCACCTCCGCGGCGGTGATGGCCACGGCGGCATTGCGCAGCTGATAGGCTCCCACCAAGGGAATGCGGAGATCCGCATAGGAGCCGTAGGAGAAGCTCTGGCCGGTGAGGTCAAAGGCACCAGGAATCAGCTTGCTGTAGTCCGGGCGGTGCAGCCGGGCGTGACGCTGGGCGCAGACCCGCTCAAACACGGCCTCCGCCTCGCGGTTTTCTCCATAGATCACCACGTCGCCGCCCTCCTTGATGATGCCGGCCTTGGCGGAGGCGATCTCCGTCATAGTGCTGCCCAGTTCCTTGGTGTGGTCGTAGCCCATAGCGGTGATGACAGCCACTTCCGGGGTGTCGATGATGTTGGTGGAGTCCAGCTCGCCCCCCATACCCACCTCGAGGACCACGATGTCGCACTGTTTCCGGCGGAAGTACTCCATGGCCAAGGCGGTAATCAGCTCAAACTCCGTGGGGGAGTCGGTCATGCTGTCGGCGTGGGGGCGGATGAACTCCGTCAGCTCGGCAAGCTCCTCGTCACCGATGCAGACGTGGTTGACCTGCATCCGCTCGTTGAAGCGGTTGATGAAAGGGGAGGTGTAGAGCCCCACGGTGAGCCCCCCCCGCTCCAGGATGGAGGAGAGCATGGCGGCGGTGGAGCCCTTGCCGTTGGTGCCGGCGATGTGGACAAACTTCAGCGTCCGCTCGGGGTTGCCGATTTTCCCAAGGAGCTCCCTTGTGCGGCCGAGGCCGGGGACGCTCCCCTTCCAGAAGACGCTGTGGATATAGGACAGAGCCTCGTTATAGTTCATGACATGTACCTGATTTCTTCTCAAGATACGCCGGAGGGAGACGCTCCCTCCGGCGCTGTATAGACGATTATGCCCGGGAGACGATCTGACGAATCACAGGCTTGTAGACAGCTTTGTTCACGAGGAACACCAAAACGGCATCTACGGCGATGACAAAGGGCTTGGTGGCGATGCGCTGGAGGAAATTGGCGGTCAGCAGAACGCCGAAGGCGTCCTCACGGCCCACCACGATCATTTGATACAGCGTCGTGGTGAGAGAGCCCACCAAAAGGCTGTTGATGATCCCGGCCACAATCACCGTAGCAAAAACCTTCCAGGTGTCCTTTACAGCGGTGAGGTCGCTGCGGAAGACATACCGGGTGCTCAGACCGCTGATCAGACCCACCAGCATGGGGCCGACAGTGATGGGGGCAAACCAGGCACCGTAGCCGGAGAGAATGGTACCGATGATGTCAGCTAAAAAGGCCACCACCATACCGCTGATGGGTCCCAGCCACATACCGGCCAGGATGATGGGGACGCTCTCGAAGCTGATACGGAGATTTTCACTGACCTGAATCCCCAAATACCGGGATAGGATAATGGACATGGCCGTCAGAGCAGCCATCATTACAAGGTTGCGAACAGAAAATACATGGTTACGCTTCATGCGTACTTCCTCCTTAAAAGTGTAGGTGGAAAAGTGTGCATAGAAGCTACCAACACCAAGGAAAGGGTGCGCTGCCCCTAAAAGAAAAGGAAACAGCGCAAAGACGTTTTCTGCAAAGCAAAAAAAGAACCAATTCACCGACCCGAAAAAATACTTCGGCCCGAGAATTGGTATCGTCATACGCCCGTAGCTCGTGCGGTAGCGGATGCAGAGCAACATCGTAGCCCCTATTTCGCGGGGGGCTTTCGTGC
>CAJFUI010000079.1 GCA_904420145.1 uncultured Oscillospiraceae bacterium | reverse complement strand
AGGGCGCTGCCTACTTCCGTCAGGCCCACAACGGCATGTACCTCCGCATGGCACTCCTCGGCCTCATCACCGGCAGAGTCCAGTAATTTCGATTCTTCCCCCTCCTGACAGCAAGTTTTTAGCTGTCCAAACTCCTCAAATGTGCAGCGCCCTGACAGAGAGATCTGTTGGGGCGCTGCACATTTGTCTCTTTTTTCAGCCCTGACTCCCCCAAAAAGGGCAGCAGAACATTCCCCTTGTTCTGCTGCCCTTTTGCTGTCAGGAGCCTTTTCGGCAATTTGCATATTTTTTGGCAAAGCTCTTGCAGCAATATGCCATATATTTTTTAGATCACCGTAGTCGACTTTTGGTAATAGTCAAAGGGGCAAAATTCCATTCATCACCGTGTAGTAGGAAGAGAGGATCTGCAAGAACTCCAGCACCAGCGGTGTCTGGGGCGAATCTGTCCTTTTGATCCAGCCGATTTCACCTGTAATTACACAGTTTTTCAGACGGAAAGACCTTATTTTTTCATAATAGTCGGTGTTCTGGTACGCAATTTCATCAGTGGCCGCTACGGAAAAGCCGGGGGTCTTATCCAGCATATCGAAGAGGGTGGACCGCTCAGTTACCACGATGCGCCGGGTATGTCCGCTGAGTCCCACCGCATCGATAATGGAGGAATAGGGACCCAACTCCGACTCGTTGTATATAATGATTGGATAGTCCTTCACATCGGCAAGCTCCACCTCGTCCGCCGTACTGTTGAAGAGGGGATTCCCCTTCCCTACGATGATGGCCACCGGGCTGGAGCACAGGCGAAAATACTGCATTCCCTTTGTCTCCAGCTGCTTGATGGTAATCTTGTGATAGTGGCTGAACATACCGATCAGTCCGATATCGCAGGTGCGGTTTTCCACCATGGAGATCACCTGATTACGAACTCCTTCATGGACCTCAAGATGCAGCTGGTGGGGGCCGTAGTCGCTGAGCAGCTGGGCGGCAGCATGGTTGACATACCGGTAGTGCATGTTGCCGATGGAGAGTGTCTGACGTCCCTTGGTCAGCATATTACTGCCCAAAGTCCGCAGCTGCCGCAGCTGCTGGGCAATGATCTTCGCGTACTCCACAAAGCTCTGCCCCAGCGGGGTCAACTCCACACCCTTGTTGTTGCGCACAAAGAGAGGAGCGCCGATCTCCTCCTCCAGCTTTTTGATCGACAGGGACAAATTGGGCTGGGAAACAAAGAGGTTCTCCGCCGCCAAGCGGATGGATTTCGTCTCCGCAACCACGATGACCTGTTCAATTTGTTCCAGCTTCATAATTCCCCCCTGAAAGCGCACCGCTTTCTATTGTTGGTGTTGTAAAATAGTTATACCATAATTTTATCAGAAAAAACAGTCCCAGAACATAGAAAATCCCTTTTGTGCTGGCAAATAAACACTGCCTCCCTCAACATAACAGACGGCCGGCAAAGTCAATCAACCTGCCGGCCGCCTGTATCTTTCCGCCGCCTGTCAGCGGGCCATCTTATCCCTTAATGACTCCCAGCGTACGGTCTTTGATGGGAGCTCTCCATGCGGAACAAAGTATATTAAACATTCACCGAAAATCCCCGCTGTCTCAGCACGTGGCGCGCCACATTGCCGTTAGTCTCAAACCAAGCGCCCCGCTCCTTCATATACCCCATCAGCCGGTCTACCGCATTGATCCGGCTGACCCGGCCAATAAATTGGGGATGAATCACAAAGTTTATCATCCGTCCCTCTTCTGCCAGCGCATCAAACTCGTCCTGCCAAACCTGTACAAAATCCCTGCCGCTGCGCAGATTGTGCCAAGGACGCACAGGGCGCTCAATATACATGTCATAGGCCGTGTCGTCAAAGATAGAGTCTTTGGGCAGCTCCACAATTGGTACCTCCTTACCATCTATCTGATGAATAAAAGGTCCGTCACTGTTGCGCCAATTGGAGCTATAGATATAATTATGCTCCAAAAACAACCCCAGACTGTAATCATACATCGTTCCGGACGGTGCTCTCTGCCCTACAATCCGAAAGCCCGTCAGATCTTGGATGTACCGCTCCACCATCAGCATATCCGCGTGTTCCTTGTCGCGGTTGGGGCTGCTGGTATGCGTATATCCGTGATACCCAATCTCGTGGCCGCAGGCTACAATTTCTTTCACTACCTCAGGATAGCGCAAAGCAGTCATCCCCGGGACAAAGAAGGTCGCTTTGGCGTCATGCTTGGCGAGGGCATTAAGAATGCGCGGCACTCCTTGTACCGGGCCATAGGTCCCGCGGGACATATTGGTGATATGGTCATAGTCGTTGTAATACTCCCACAGGGTTTCCGCATCCAAATCAAAAGCCATCATAATGGCAATCCGCTTATTATCCGGCCAATTCCAATTCATCTGGTGTTTCCTCCCTTATAGACCGTTATCCGCAAGCACATAGCGCGCCACCTCTTCACAGGTAGTGATCCACGCCCCATTGTCCTGCATATAGGCCACAAATTCCTCCAAAAATTTGGCGCGGCTTGCACGGCCGATCAACTGCGGATGCAGCTTAAGCACCATAATCTTGTCCCCTTCAGCGGCCAGCCCATCAAATTCATCCTGCCAGATTTCCCGGACATACCGATTATTGTATAGGCTGCGGTGATATGGCTCACAGAGGGTATAGAAATAGTAGGTGTAGTCATCTAAACAGTAATCCGTCGGAAGCTCCACTACAGGAATTTTTTGATTCTCTCGCTCGTAGCAATACGCCCAATCACAGGTCTTCATGGCGGAGGAATAGAGATACCCCCGCCGGAGCAAGAGGTCCACGGTATACTTCTGCATGACGCTCCCCGGGGCCCGGTGGCCTACAAAGCGCTTGCCTGTCAGATGTTCCATCAGCGCTTCGCTGCGGTCCATGTTGAGCTCCTCCTCTTCCTGAGGGAGTCCCAGCACAGTTTCATGGAGATAGCCATGGTAGCCAATCTCATGGCCGTCCCCGTCAATAGCACGTACATGCTCCGGATAGCGCTCCATTACATATCCCGGAACGAAAAAAGTACTTCTAATCCCGCGGCGACGCAATAGCTCCAAGCAGCGCTTAAGCCCCTCGTCCGGTCCGTATTCCCCGCGGGAACGGTCAGCAAAATACAGCTCCTTCCCCTTAAACCGGGAGATCTGCAGAGACTCAGCGTCGAAATCAAATGTCAGCATTACCGCCAGCCGCTTTCCATCAGGCCAGACGATTCCTTCTCCACCGTTCAGTTTTTTGGGCATGGTATTCCATCCTCCTTTTCTTACCTAATGATGATGTACTCAACTCCATCCGATCGCCTGAAGAACCATTACGACCACTGTCGCAATCACCGCATGAGCCAAGAAAATCGGCATGGCCCACTTCAAATATTTGCTGTAAGAGATCTTACACATCCCAAGGCAGGCCATCAGCATAGCGCTGCAGGGAACAATAAAATTGTTCAGACCTTCTCCAAATTGGAAAGCAACGACCGCCACATGCCGGGAGATCCCAGTAACGTCCGCTAAGGGAATCATCAGCGGCATTAAAGTAGCAGCTTGACCGGAGCCGGAGGGGAGGATCAAGCTCGCCAAGGAGTTGACAATCCACATCAAAGCCGCTCCTATCACCGGTCCTACCGCGCCAATCGGCTTGGAGAGGTAATTGACAATCGTGTCAATGATTCCGCCCTCTGTCAGCACAATAGAAATACTCCTGGCAACACCGATAATCAGCGCGCCATAGGCCACGTTGGCGCAGCCGGCTACAAAGGTTGAGGCCGTTCCGTTGACGCCTAACCCTCCCACTAAGCCGGCCACAATAGCCAACGCTAAGAAGAGGGCGCCAAACTCCTGGTAGCTCCAAGAATGGACGATCGCCCCATACACCATGATGACCATCGCAGCCAAAAATGCCAGCAAAATTACGATATGGCGCAGCTGCACCTTCTCCGTACTCAGAGAGATGTCAAAATCTGATTTGGGGCTGATACTCTTAGAGGGATCCCGCGAAATATTGATGCAGTAACGAATAAGAAAATAAAAAAAGGACCCCAGCAGCAGCACATGAATAATGATCCGCACGCCCATGCCCGAAAAGCGGGGAATCTCCGCCAATTCCTGGGCGATAGCTGTTGTAAAAATGTTGATTTCACCGGCGGAAAATCCGATGTGGTAAGCAACATAACTCATGGCGATGCCAACCAGGGAGTCAAAGCCCATAGCCTCTGACACCACCACACACAAGGGGATTACAGCTAAAACCGCCATACCAAGGTTGTCGCCCATCCCCAGCAGGGAAAAAATGACACTGATAACACAAACGCCCAATAGTTCTTTGCCGCGGAAAGCGACGACCATTCTCTGAAGTGTGGTATTCAGCGCTCCAGTAACCTCGATAATCTTCAGCGCCGCCCCAACAAAAAACACCATAAAAATACCGTTGGCAATATCATACATGCCCTTTGGCAGCGCCAGCAGAATCCCCCACAGCCCTACCGGGGTTCCCTCCGTCTGGGTATATGTGCCGGGAATTACCATCATGCGGCCGTCAATCTCCTGCCGCTCAAAGGTGCCGGCAGGAAGAATCCATGTCAAAATCGCACAAAATATCACGATCCTAAATAGAAGGACATAGACGTGAAGCGACTCTGAGGACTTCCTGCCAGCATCAGTGGAATTTTGCCGTTGTTTCCTCTTTTTTTCCGAGCATGCCTTTTCCTCCTGTGTCGTTGATTGTCTTCGATATTTATCTAAAGGGGCCCCTTTAAATACAAATCAATCACGAATGTCCAATCGCGCAGGGTCTTGGTTAATCGTCAGTTGGTCTCAATAATGTGGTCAAACAGCTGCATGAAATGGGCGCTCTCCTCGTCGGGATCCTTCTGCGGATTGACCATAAGCCCATAGAGGAAGGTCTCCTGGGTGCGCACCATCAGCTCCGCCACCACATCCACATTCTCCGGCCGGATGTAGCCGTCCGCCGCCAGCTTCGGCGTGGTGACCCGGTCGCAGTCAATCAGCCGCCCCTGCACCAGCAGGGTACGGATCAGCTCCGTAGGCGCCACAAATTCCTCGGGGAACAGCTGATAATAGGTGTCCAGCACTTCTTTGATCTTTCCGCTGTGCTTGCCGAAATACAAATTCATATAGGTGTCGGGGTCCCGGAAGGAGTAGTAGTTAAAAATCTCGTAGATCTTCCGGTACTGCTCCAGGGAGGTCATATCCGGTGTGATCTCCCTTTCCACCTGCTTCAGGTACTCCTTGCGGCGTCTGATGGAGGCATAGAGAATCAGCTCATCCAGATCGGCAAAATAGCTGTAGAGGGTGGCGCTGCTGTATCCTGTGACGTCCGCAAGCTTCCGGATGGTCAAATTGCTGACGCCATCCTGGCGGATCAGCTCCTCGGCGGCGAGGATAAACAAAACCATGATGCGTCGGCGCTTAAGCTCTTTACGGGCCAGCAGGGCCTGCTCCTGGGCCTGTTTCTTTTCTTCTATGGTTTGTCCTTTCATTTTTTTCTCCTTTTCCTGTTGACAACATATTTCTTTTCTAATATAATCTTGATTATAAACCAATCATGATAATATGTCAACTGTGATTTTTTTTACCTCTGTTTGATCCGCCTCCCGCAGAGGGATCGTTTTCAGGCCATCTGGCAGGAGGGCAGCTCTCAACAGAGATCAGATCACAGGAAATGAGGAGTCCTATGAAACAACGCATTTCTTCCGGCCAGCGGTACGGTCCTCTGCTGGTCTTTATGGGTGCCGCCCTCTGGAGCACCAATGCCCCCTTCTTCAAAATTCTGCAGGTGGATTCCTATCTCGCCATCTTTATCCGCGCCGCGATTGCCGGGCTGATTCTGCTGCCCACCCTCCGCCCCCGCCGGATCAAATGGGACCGCTATCTGCTGCTGATGCTGGTGTCCTATGTGGCGCTGTGTGTGGGGATCGTCCTCGCCATCCGCAGCACCAGTGCCAATATCGCCACCGGCATGCAGTACACCGCCCCCATCTGGATCTTCCTGCTGTCCTGGAGACAGGGGAAAACCGTCTTCTCCCTCCGCAAAAACTGGCCGCTGCTGGTACTCCTCTGCGGATTGATCGTATCCATGTGTTCCGGCAGCAGCGCCGTCTCCCTGGAGGGCAACCTCATCGCCCTCTCCACCAGCTTCTTCTTTACCGCCATGACCCTCTCCTCCAAGAAGGCTACGGCGGACAATCCTCTTGGCATGGTCTCCCTGTCCAACCTCTTCTGCGCGGTGGTGGTACTGCTGTTTTTCGTGGACCGGCCCGTTCTCAGCGAGATATCCGCTATCACGCCGGTGGAGTGGGCTATTCTGGTCTTCCTTGGAATCTTTCAGATCGCTGCCGGCTACGCTCTCTACTATATTGGCCTCAGGACCACGGAGCCGGCCCAGGCGTCCATGATCGCCCCCTGCGAGATGGTGCTGGGCCCCCTCTGGGTGGCCATCTTCGTCCGCGAGTATCCCGACTGGATTGGGGTGTGCGGCTCCCTGCTTATTATTGCCGGCGTGATCGGCGAAGTGGTGGTATCCCAGCGGACGGCCCCGCCTGCTTCCGCTTTGGCGCAGCAGGACGGAAGCGCCGGTCTGGAGGAGCCCGCCTCTTCCCTTCCCCAGGATGCCGCACAGGCAAAGTCCGCGCAGCAGGAGGGCTCTCTCCCCTCCCGGCTTTCGCCATAGGCCGTCATATGGTAAGCGCCATGGCCCAAAGGGACCATGGCGCTTCTGTCGGCGCAGCCTTGTTTTCCACTTGTAATTTTTTTCTTACATCCCCTCAAATTTTGTGGTATAATAAGGATAATATCTGTATGATTTGTGGCGGCAGACAGCTTCTTGTCTCCGCCGCCCGCTTTTTAGGGGAGGGAGATTGGCATGTACCAGGTTGGCGATCTGATTATTTACAGCGGAGAGGGGGTCTGCCGGGTAGAGGAGATCGGCACGCCGAAGATTTCCGGCGTTGATCCCCAGCGGGTGTACTACACCCTATCCCCGGTCTACCGGGAGGGGAAAATCTTCATCCCCGTTGACACGGAGGTGTTTATGCGCCCTATTCTCACCAGAGAGGAGGCGCTGGAGCTGATCCGCGCCATCCCCAGCATCCAAGCCAATGCCTGTGTGGAGCGGAACCTGAGAACCCTCACGGAGTTCTACCAATCTCTGCTCCATTCCCACACCTGCGAGGACCTGGTCCATCTGATTAAGAGCGCTTATGAGAAGCAGCAGAACGTTCTGGCCAAGGGGAAAAAGCCTGGGCAGGTAGACGAGCGGTTTATGAAGCGGGCGGAAGATATTCTCCACGGCGAGCTGGCCATCGCCCTTGGCATCCCCAAGGAGGAGGTACCTGATTATATCCGCCGCTCGGTGGAGGAGAACACATAGCCGCCCCGCCGTTCCGCAGAGAAGCCCGCGTGCTGTCTCAGGCACGCGGGCTTCTCTGCGCTCTATCCGGCAGGCAGTCTATCACCCCTGCGTTGAAGCATTGGCAGGAAGGGGCACATCCGCCGGAAGCTGCCAGCGCTTCCCCCGGTAGCGCAGGGAGAAGAAGAACGCCCGGACCACCCAGTCTAAGCACATAGCCACCCAGACGCCGAGAACGCCCATTCCCATGCCGTTTGCGAACACATAGCTCAAACCGATGCGGCAGATCCACATGGACAGCAGAGAGACCACCATGCAGTAGGCCGCGTCGCTGGAGGCACGGAGGGTGTTGGGCAGATTGAAGGCCAGAGGCCATACCGTCATGGCGCCTAAGCCGTGAAAAAGGATAATCTCTCGCGCGATGGCCGCCGTCTCCTCAGGAAGCTGATAGACGGCAAAAATCAGCGGCAGGGCGAGGCAGATCACGATGTTGAACGCCCATACGCTGGCATAGGAGTAGCGCAGGAGCTTTCTTGTGTAGTAGCGCACCTGCACATAGTCACGGGCGCCGACGCACTGGGCGCTGACGGCGGAGAGGGCGTAGCTGATGGCCATGCCTCCCAAAATCACAAAGTTGGTGACTGTGTTCGCCACGGCGTTGGCGGCGATGGAGGCGGTGCCAAAGGCGGTAATCAGACTCAGCAGCATGATCTTTCCCAGCTGAAACATGCCGTTTTCCAGCCCATAGGGGACGCCGATGCGCAAAATCCGCCAGATGACGGGCAGGTTGGGGCGGATGCGGATCACATGCTCCACATGGAGCTCCTTGTCCTTGCGCTTCATCAAAGCCAGCATCCAGATCGCCGTGGCCACTCGGGAGATCAGGGTAGGGATAGCCGCCCCCTCGATCCCCCATTTCAGGCCGTAGAGCAAAATGGCGTTGCCGGTCAGGTTGACGCCGTTGGTAAAGAGGGACAGGAGCATGGGGGTCTTGGAGTTCCCCATGGCCCGGTAGACCGCCGCCCCGGCATTGTACAGGGCGATAAAAGGGGTAGAGGCGGCTACAATCATCAGATAGGTGTTGCAGTTGGACATGACGTCCGCCTCAATCCTGCCGAACACCACATGGAGAATAAAGCCCTTGCCGAGATACACCAGAGCCGTAACCGCCACAGAGAGGACCAAGCACACCAGGAACATCTGCTCCGTGGCCCGGCGGCCCTCCTCCGCCCGCCGCTGTCCCAGATACTGGCCGGCCACAATGGCCCCGCCGGTGGCCAGCGCCGTAAAGATGTTGATCAGCAGCACCATGATATTGTCGATCAGCGACACGGCGGACACGGCGGCCTGTCCCACGGAGGCCACCATCACCGAGTCGAACAGCCCCACGGAGATGGCCAGACACTGCTCCACAATCAACGGCCCGATCAAATGGCGCAGGCCATTGTCATCAAACAGGTACCCCTTGGGCACCGCACTTTTTCTGCTCATAGCAAGCTCTCCCATCCCTCAGCAGTTTCCCCTATCATACGTCCGCGCCCACAGATTTGCAAGCCCATCTGCAGGAAAAATTGGGGGGCAATCTATATGAAAATAGGATGGCCGCGAGAAGCCCAGCCCTATTTCGTCAAACAGAGGAGCGGGACCTGAAATGTCCCGCTCCTCCTCTATTTTATCAATATGTTGGGTGCAGCTTCTGCCTGTCCTTACTCCGCCGGGTCCGTCAGGGTGATGTCAAAGCGGCAGGAAGCGCCGGCGGCAAAGACGATGTAGCCCCCCTCCGGCAGGAGGGCGGTGGTGTCGCCGTAGGCCCAGGAAGAGGCCACCAGCTGGAAGCTGGCGTCGTACACCGCGAAGGCTCCCCCCTCCGGCACCTCCACCGTCATCACCTTGCCAGCGGCCGCCCCCACGGTGTACCATCTCGCGCTGTCCGCAGAGGAGACGGTGCAGTAGGAGCGCTCCCCGGGGTAGCTGCTCTCCACGGTGGCGGCATCCCGGTACAGGCTGCCGGCGAGTTCAATGTACTCCACGCCATCCTGCTCCACCATGTGGATCACCCCGGCGTCCCGGCTGCCGGTGCCCGGAATCTGCAGCACCGGCGAGGCGGTGTAGGCGTCGGTGAGCTGGTTGATGGAGAGGTAGCTCTCCGGCATCCCCTCGGTGGAGAGAATCCCGGCAAAGACGGAGCTGAAGGGATAGAGGGCGGAGGTGTAGTGCTCGTTGACCAGCAGGTAGATCTTGCCCTCCCGGTTCTCCCATGCCGACAGGGTCTCCTCATCCGCCGTGTAGTCGGGGAGCCGCTCCAAGGCGTAGTTGGCCACGCACATGGTGGTAAGGCCCGGCAGCGGCTGGTAGGCCTTTTGGAAGAGATAGATCTCCCCGTTTTCCTCCTCCACTAAGCGGACCAGTACGCTGTTGGTCTCGTCCCGGAAGGAGCCGTCGGTGCGGTAGGTAAAGGTCTGCTCCACGTCGCCCGTGGTCAGTGTCAGCACGCCGTCAGCGGAGACGTCCACCTCAGAAAGCCCGGTGAGGCAGCCGTAGGTGCCGCCGAGGTCCATGAGCTCCGCCGGTATCTCCGCAGCCGCCGCCTCGTCCAGAGCGGCGGTCTCGTTTACGATCACCCCCTGCTCAGCCAGGGCGTCAATGAGCATCCGGGCGGCGGCCAGCTCATTGTAGGTGCTGACACCGCCGGAGGAGACCACAGCCGCCGCCATGTTGTACTCCGGCAGCACCACCAGCCCCGCGTGATAGACAAGGCTGTCGCCTCCCTTCACAAGGGCCTGAATCTCATTTTGGCTGAAGGGGAACATGTGGACGCTGTCCCAGCCGAGGCCGTAGGCCAGCAGGTCCCCCTCGCTGTCCTCGGGCCACATGCCCCGGAGGTACTCGTCGGCGGCCATGGCCTCCCGGGAGGCCTCGGTGAGGAGGGCATCGCTGCAGAAGGCGCCGCCAAAGGCCGCAAGGTCCGAGGCGGTGGCATACAGCCCGCCGGCGCCCACAATGGAGAAGGTCTCCGGCGGCAAGGGGCGCGTCTCCTCCGCCGTCAGATAGGTCTTGGCCAAGCGGCTGGTGTCAAAATCGTCTCCCGGGGCGAAGGTGCTTTCCAGAGCCAAGGGTCCGGTGATATACGCCGCGATGTAGTCGGCGAAGTCCATGCCGCTGATGCGCTCCACAATCAGCTCAGCAAGGGTGAAGCCGTCGTTGCAGTAGACGCTGTAGGCGCCGGGATCCGCCTGGAGAGTCTGGGTGCGCAGTTCCTCCAGCAGGTCCGCCGTGGCATCCGTCTCCGTGTCGTTGAGGAGGAAGGCGTTGCGGTTGGTGGTGCCCATGAGGCCCGAGGAGTGGTTGAGGAGCATGCGGACGGTAATGTCCCGATAGCGGCTGTCCGCCATGGTAAACTCCGGCAGGTAGGCGGTGACCGGCTGGTCCAAATCCACCTTCCCCTCCTCCACCAGCTGCATCACCGCCGCGGTGGTGTAGATCTTGCTGACCGAGCCGATGCCGTAGAGGATATCCTCCGTCAGCGCGCGGTTCTCCGTCTTGGAGTAGACCCCAAGGGCGCCGGAGAGAGTGATCTCCCCATCCTCCCACAGGGCGTACTGGAGGCTTGTGGCCCCGCCGTATTCCAAGGCGTAGGCCGCGGCGGTCTCCGCGGCGGCCGCGCGATCGCCCTCCGTCTCCGCCGCCATAGCCGGCGTCATCAGGGAGAGCAGCAGCGCCGCGATCAGCGCGAAAAGAGCTAAATTGCGTCTGAGTCTCATCATCGGTCATTCCTTTCTTGTGCTGCAAAAATCGGCAAAAACGGGATGTGCTCCCATTATAACAGGGGTTCGGGAAAAGTCAAATGGGGCAGCGGCCCATAATCGCGTACTTTCGTACGCGATTTTCCCCTCCAACCATATAGAGGAGGGGAAATTTCTGCATACACCACCCTCGTCCCCCTCCTTTGACAGCCGTTTCCCCAGAGTTTATAATAGAGACAGGCCGCCATTCCCGCGGAGGGCGCGGCGGCAGATCAGCCTATCAAAAAAAGAAAAGGAGAGAAACCCATGTCCCCTCCTCCCAAAACGTCCTTCCTCCGCCGGCTGGCCGCCGCTCTCAAAATGGAGCTGCGGGAGCACAAAAGCAGCTTCTTCGTCTACATTCTGCTTAGGGCGCTGGTGGTAGTGACCGCCATCATGCAGATTGGAAACGGCAACTACGAAAACGTCTTCCTCTGTATTTTGACCCTGCTGCTTCTCCTGGTGCCGAGCCTGCTGCAGCTGACCCTCCGGATCGAGCTGCCCTCCGTCCTGGAGATCATCCTCCTGGTGTTCATCTTCGCGGCGGAAATCTTAGGGGAGATTCAGGAGTTTTACATGCTGATCCCCTTTTGGGACACCCTCCTCCACACCCTCAACGGCTTTTTGGCTGCGGCCATCGGCTTTTCCCTGGTGGATCTTCTGAACAAGAGCCGGAAGATCACCTTCCAGCTCTCCCCCCTCTTTACCGCCATTGTGGCCTTAAGCTTCTCCATGACCATTGGCGTGATCTGGGAATTCTTCGAATTCGCCATGGACCAATTTTTCGGCATGGACATGCAGAAGGACACGGTGGTGCACATCATCCGCTCTGTCACCCTCCATCCAGAGGGGCACAATGTGCCCGTAGTCATCGAGGGCATCACAGAGACCGTGGTGCAGGGCCAGGACTTGGGCGTCGGAGGCTACTTAGACATCGGCCTGATCGACACCATGGCGGACCTGCTGGTGAATTTCATCGGCGCGGTGGTGTTCTCCTTTTTCGGCTACTTCTATGTGAAGCACCGCGGCCGGGGCAGCCGCATCGTCGCTGGTCTGCTCCCCCGGCGCAAGGAGGCAGATCAGGACTTCCTGCGCATCGCTGAGGAGCAGGCGGAGGAGGGACAGGGAGAGCCATAGCCGCTATGCCCTGTCCCTCCCTGTCAATTCCTTCTGCGGGACCGCCGGCGGCAGGGGATCCCGTCAGTGCCAAGCTCCCCGCTGAGAAAGCTCCCCCCTCAGCCGAGATAGGTACACAGCTCCGCCAGATCCCTGCAGACCAGATCCGGCTGGTGCTCCGCGGCGACTAAATCCTCCCGCCTGCTCTCCCCCGAGAGCACCAGCACTGTGCCGCAGCCGCATTTTCCAAGGGCGATGTCCGTGTAGAGCCGGTCCCCCACCATGCACAGCTCCTCCACAGCGCAGCCGTACCGCCGGGCGGCGGCCTCGGCGATATAGGCGTTGGGCTTGCCGATTACCGCGTCCGGCCGGCGGCCGGTGGAGGCCTCCACGTAGGCGATGGTGGCCCCGATATCCGGGATAAAGCCCCCCGGCATGGGGCAGTTGCGGTCGGGGTGGGTGGCGATATAGGGCAGCCCCGCCGCCACCGCCTGACAGAGGACAGTCAGCTTCCCATAGGTCAGAGTGGTGTCAAACCCCAGCACCACCGCCTTGGCCCCCGCCGCCCCCAGACAATAGCCGGCGGCGGCGAACTGCTCCTCAAGGCTGGGCGTGCCGATAAGCAGCACCTCCGGCCCTATGTGGTGCTCGGCGAGGTAGAGCAGCGTGGCGTCGGCGGAGGTAAAGATCTGCTCCGCCTTTAGGTGGGGCACCCCCATGCCCCGCAGGCGGCGAAGATAGGCGTCGGCGCCCCGGGAGGAGTTGTTGGTCAAAAAAACGCAGCCGATGCCCTGCCGGCGGCAGAGCTCCCAAAATTCCAGCGCCCCGGGGAGCAGGGTGTCCCCGAGGTAGAAGGTGCCGTCCATATCCAAAAGAAACAGCTTTGTCTGTGCGAGAGAAAAGGCCATGGCTCCACCCGTCCTTGCGTCATGATTTGCACCTATTGTATCTCGGCTGCCGCCCCAGCGTCAAGAGCGGAGCAAAATCGGCAGATGACTTCTGCGGCGCGCTCCGCGTTGGTCATGATTGCTGGATGGCCCCCCTCCTCAAACATCCAGATAGCGGCATTGGGGAGGAGAGCCGCCATTTCCCGATATTCCTGTTCGAGATTTTTTCGGCACATTTCATCCCCACGGCTTCCCATCAGCAGAACGGGAAGCTTTAATTCTGTTAAGGGCCTGTGAAACAACGGGCGATTTTCCTCCGCGCACTGCAGCAGAGCTTTAGTATCCAGATCAACCACCCGCTTCCAATCCGCTCCCTGACACCACTCATAGAATTGCCGGGCCTGGGGGCGGCCTTTGCTGCAGCCCTCTCCACTTTTAGGCAGTGGGCAAAGTCCTCGTGAAGCGCCCGCCCGTCAAAGCTGTCCGCTATCACTGCGCGAAACAAATCAGGGCGCTCCAACGCCCCATTAACAGCCGCCCACGCCCCGCCGCTTGTTCCAACCAAAAACGCTCGCCCGCACCGCAGATGCTCTGCAAGCGATATGGCCTGCAGGGCCTCGTCATACCACACATCCGGCGGAAATTCCTCCACACGGTCCGACCGGCCGTTCCCTAAAAAATCCATCAGAATACACCGGAAGCTCTCCGCATACAAGGGCATAAGAAGTTCAAACATCTTAGAGGACGCCGTGTTCCCATGCAAAAAGATCATCGGTGCTCCCTGCCCATATTCCTGATAGAATATGCGCTTTCCCCAATATAGGAAGTGTGACATGCTCTGCAGCCTCCTATCAATTTCCATTCCGTGCGGATATTCCCATCATGGGAAATCACACGCCGTTTTACTCCGCTTCGATTGCTGATGATCCTTTTCAGTCAGCAGCGTATATCCAACAGCAGCCTCTGGCAGTTTCTTGTTAAAAAAAGAGCCCAAAGCTTACAACCTTGGGCTCTTTGTGCTGTTTCACTTACTTCGCGGCGGCGATGGCCTCGATCTCCACAGCGGCGCCGCCGGGCAGAGCGCCCACCTGGAAGGCGCTGCGGGCGGGGCAGTCGGTAGTGAAGTACTGCCGGTACACCTCGTTCATGGCGGCAAAATTGCCGATGTCGCTGAGGAAAACGGTGACCTTCACCGCGTCGGCCAGGTCAAGGCCCGCGGCGGCCAAGATGGACCGGAGATTGCGCAGGGCCTGGTCCGTCTGGGCGGAGATGCCCCCGTCTACCAGCTTGCCGGTGGCGGGATCGGAGCCCACCTGACCGGAGACAAACACAAAGCCGTTGGCCTCCACAGCGGGAGAATAGGGGGCGATGGGCTTGGGACCGTTTTCAGCAAAGATCGTCTTTTTCATCTTGTTTTCCTTTCTTCTCAGCAAAAATTGTAAATCAGATCGGCATGACGCCGTTCATGACGGTAAAATAGGAGGAGAGGATCTGCAGGAACTCCGCCACCAGATCGCTGAGGGCGGTGTCTGTCCGCTTGATCCAGCCAATCTCGCCGGTGATGGTGCAGTCCTTCAGCCGGAAGGCCCGGCGGTCGCTGTAGTAATCCGTATTCTGATAGGCCATCACGTTGGTGGCGCCGATGGAGTAGCAGGGGGTCTTATCCAGCATGTCGCACAGGGTCGCCCGCTCAGAGACCACCACACGGGTGATCTGGTTGTCAAGGCCCAGGGTGTCCAAAATCGAGGTATAGGGCCCCAGCTCCACCTCGTTGAAGATCACAAGGGGATACTCCCGCATCATGTCCAGGGTGACCTCCTTGATATCGGCATTGTAGAGGGGGTTCCCCTTGCCCACAAGAATGGTCACCGGGCTGGAGCACAGACGGAAATACTGGATTCCCTTGGTCTCCAGCTGCTTGATGGTGATCTTGTGGTAGTGGCTGTACATGCCGATCAGCCCCACGTCGCACAGCCGGTCCTCCACCATGCTGATGACCTGGTTGCGGATCCCCTCATGGATCTCCAGACGGATCTCCTGATCGGAATGGTTGTTGAACAGCTCCGCGGCGGCGTGGTTGACATAGCGGTAGTGCATGTGGGCGATGCTCAGCAGCTGCTGGCTCTTGCGGGCGGCATAGTTGCCGATGTTCTGCAACTGCCGGATCTGCAGCATAATCAGCTTGGCCAGGTCAATAAAGTTCTGCCCAAGAGGGGTCACCTCAACGCCCTTGTTGGTGCGCTCAAAAATAGGATAACCGATCTCCTCCTCCAGCTTTTTGATCGACAAGGAAAGATTGGGCTGGGAGATAAATAGGCTCTCTGCCGCCAAGCTGATGGACTTGGTCTTGGCCACCATGATCGCCTGTTCAATTTGCTCTAATTTCATCTACTCGATCCCTCCATATCCCAAGTATCATCGGCGGCCGGAGCGGAGCTCCTCAATTCCCCGCGCTTGCCGTCAGGCGCCGAAAGCATGTCCTGCCGCCCTCCTCCGCCGTCCCCGGCGGCATAAGCGCTGAGCAAGAGTTCGCCTCCCTGCAGCCTCCTATATGCTGCAATATCTACCTAATGATAGCATAGCCCAAGAAAGCAGTCCTGTCAATCGAAAAATACTGCGCGGCGTCCTGTTGGACGCCGCGCAGCAATCTGTTTTACTCTCAGTTTAAACCAGCAGGGAGGCCGCATAGGCGAGGATACAGGCTCCAAAGGTAAGTGCCATAGCGATTTGCGCAACCCGGGTGGTCCTCTCCGCCCGCTTCTCTGTGAAGGCAATCGGCCAAACACCGATGACAATGGCAATCAGCATCCGCGCCGGGTCGGAAAAATAGTAGTCGGATACAAGGAACATAATTGCACCCATAATCAGCCCCAGCACAAGTCCCCCAACGATATTGTACAGGTACCAGACCTTCCTGCTCAGGCGGTTAGCCCGGTAGCTGAACTCCGTTTGATAGGGGTATTGCTCCGGCTTTTGATTATCCAAGACCATCTATTCTCCTCCTTCCGCAGCAATCACCCCCGCCGCTTAGCGGAAGGTTCAGACACTCTATCCATGCAGGCAGGCGTTTCCCTGATAGAGCAAGCAAACGCATCAGGCGCCCAGATAGGTTTCCTTCACCACGGGGTCATTGAGCATATCCTTGGCGGTTCCCTCTAAGCGGACCTCGCCGATCTCATAGAGGTAGGCCCGGTCGGCATACTTCAGGGCCATCATGGCGTTCTGCTCCACCAGCAGGATGGTTTTGCCCGCCTTGTGCATCTCTTCAATCACGTGGAAGATCTCCTCCACGATCATGGGAGCAAGGCCCATGGAGGGCTCGTCCATCATAATCAGCTCGCCGCCGGTAACCATGGCCCGGCCCACAGCCAGCATCTGCTGCTCGCCGCCGGAGAGGGTCAGGGCGGGCTGATTCATACGCTCCTTCAGGCGGGGGAAGCGGTCAAACACCGCGTCCATATCCCGCTTGATGCCGTCCTTGTCCTTGCGGATACTGGCGGCCATCTTCAGGTTGCCCAGCACCGTCAGGTTGGTGAACACCCGGCGTCCCTCCGGCACATGGGTAATCCCCATCTGCACAATCTTGTCGGGAGCCGTATGGCAAATGTTCTCCCCTTTAAAGAGGATCTCACCCTGCCGGGCCCGCTCCAGCCCAGAGATGGTCCGCAGCGTGGTGGTCTTGCCGGCGCCGTTGGAGCCGATCAGGGCCACGATCTCTCCCTCGTCCACGTGGAAATTTACGCCGCGCAGGGCCTTAATTGCGCCGTAACTGACGTGCAGGTCTTTCACATCAAGCATGCGCATCGTGGTCACCTCCCAAGTAAGCCGCAATCACCAGCGGGTCGTTTTGCACATATTCCGGCGTGCCCTCGGAGATGGTGCGGCCAAACTCCAGCACCTTGATTCTCTCAGCAACGCCCATCACCAGCTTCATGTGGTGCTCGATCATCAGGATCGTCTGGTTCATCTCCCGGTGGATCCGCTTAATCAGGGAGATAACCTCGTCGATCTCACCGGGGCTCATGCCGGCGGCAGGCTCATCCAGCAGCAGGAGCTTTGGCTTAGTGGCCAAGGCGCGGACGATCTCCAGCTTGCGCTGCTCACCGTAGGGCAGCTGGGTGGCGAAGAAGTCCTTCTTCTCCGCCAGGCCAAACAGGTCCAGCAGTTCCATGGACTCCTTGGTAATCCGCTCCTCCTCGGCGTGGTATTTCTTCCCGCGGAAGATCATGTCCTTATACCCGTACTTGCAGTCCATAGTGTGGGCCATCTTCACATTGTCCAGCACTGTACTGCCGCCAAACAGGCGGATATTTTGGAATGTACGGGAAACACCGGCAGCGGCAAACTCGTGGGGCTTGCGGGCGGTCATCTTCTCACCGTCCACATAAATCTCCCCCTGAGTGGGGTAGTAGATGCCCGTAAGCAGGTTAAACACGGTAGTCTTGCCGGCGCCGTTTGGCCCGATAATGGCCCACAGCTGGCCCTGTTCGATCTCGATGTCAAAATCGTCCACCGCTAAGAGGCCGCCGAAATTCACAGAGATATGATCAGCTTTCAGAACACTCATTTCGCAGCCGCCTCCTTCTTTTCCTTCTTGTTAAACAGGCTCTTCACCCACAGGATCGGGGTCTTGGCGTGGAATACCTTGACGCCGCCGGTCTTCATCTTCAGGAAGGCAAACTCTCTGCCGCCGAACAAACCGGTGGGACGGAAGATAATGATGATCAGCAGCAGCGCGCCGTAGATCACCAGACGCCAGTTCTCAAGATCACGCAGGACCTCGGGCAGAACCGTCAGGGCAAAGGCGCCCACCATAGCGCCGGAGATGCTGCCCACGCCGCCGGCGTAGAGGTACACCAGGAAGTCCGTGGACTTGGAGTAGCTGAACACGTCGGGCTGGATGTAGCTCATCAGATGGGCATACATACTGCCGGCTAAGCCCGCGATGAAGGCGGAGGTGGCGAAAGCGATGACCTTATACTTGAAGCAGTTGATGCCCATGGTGTCCGCCGCGATCTCATTGTCACGGATGGCAAGGCAGGCCCGGCCAAAGGAGGAGTCCATGTAGTTGCGGCAGAGATAGACCGACAGCAGCATGAACAGGAAAATCCAGAAGAAATTCGCCAAGTTGGGGATACCGGTCAGGCCGAAGGCGGCGCCGGCGATATCCGAGGGGATGACACGCCAGATGGCGCGGATCACCTCGCAGAAGCCGAGGGTCACGATGGCCAGATAGTCGCCCCGCAGACGGAGGGCCGGAATACCGATGAGCACACCACAGATGGCGGTCACAATAGCGCCGACGATCGTGGCGCCCAAAAACGCCACAACCTGCGCCACACCATTCATGGCGCTGACATTCAAAAAGGTGGTCGTGATCATGGCGGACATGTACGCACCCACGGACATGAAGCCCGCCTGTCCAAGAGAGGACAGACCCGTCATACCGTTGAGAATATTCAGAGATTCCGCCATCATAATATAAATACAGGCCAGCATGAGCACCTGCATGATGTAGGAGTTGACAATCCCTGCATTGTGCAGCAGCGTCACCAACAAGAAAAACAGGAGAAAAATAGGGAACTCCAGATTATTTTTAACTACTTTTAATACTTTTCCCATATGCTTACACCTTCTCTGTCATCGGTTTACCCAGCAGGCCCTCCGGCTTAAGCAGCAGGATAATGACCAGTACCAGGAACAGGAAACCATAGGCCAAATCGGACCAGACGGAGGTCACCAGAATCTCAACCACGCCGATGACAAAGCCGCCCAACACGGCGCCGCGGATATCGCCGATACCGCCAACCACCGCGGCGATAAACGCCTTGTTGCCCAAGGTCGTGGCCATGGTGGGCTGAATGACGGTGTAGGAGGTGGCATAGAGGCAGCCGCTGACCGCGGCTAAGAAGGCGCCGATGAAAAAGGTAATGGAAATCACGCGGTTTATGTTAACGCCCATCAAAGAGGAGGCGTCCTTGTCGTTGGAAACTGCGCGCATATGCATACCAATTTTGGTCCTTTGGACCACAAACCAGAGGATCAGCATGATCACAATGGCGATCGCCACGGTGACAATACGGGCGAAGCTGATCTGTACGGGACCCACTGTGATAGTGAAGTCCTGGATCAGCTTGGGGAAGGAGCGGGGGGTGGGACCGATAAAAGGCAGGGCCCGGAACAGGTTCTGTGTAAAGGTGGAAACGCCGATGGCGGAGATCATGCACATGATCGTGGGGCGGTTGCGCAGAGGCTTATAGGCAATCCGCTCAATACCGACGCCCACGCCGCCGATGATGCTGGAACCGACTAAAACAACTAAGAGGGCAACAGCCGGTCCAATCATCTGGTCTCCAAAGAAAATACTGACCATGAAAAATACGATATAACAGCCCATCATCAAAAAGTCGCAGTGGGCCATATTGATCATCTTAATGATGCCGAATACCATAGTATACCCGATGGCCAGCAGGGCATAGACACTGCCCAGCTGCAGCCCGTATACTAATAATTGTAGAAAATTCTCCACGGGAAGTCCTCCATCATCTTCGGGATAGGAGCGGGGTGCGCAATGCGCACCCCGCTCGCTTTCAGCACACTAACTGCACGGGGTTAAATGCGATAACCTTAAGAAGGCTCCACGCTGGTCACGTACACACGCTGGCCGTTCTCATCATACTCGACAATGGCGCAGGCCTTGATGGGGTTGCGGTCCTCGTCGAAGGTGAAGTGGCCGGTAGGCAGATCCATATCGGTGGCAGCCATGGCGTCACGGATAGCGGCGCCGTCCACGCTCTGGGCGGTCTGGATGGCATTGAGCACAATCCAAGTAGCCTCATAGGTCATGGCAGAGGGGAAGCCGGGCTCAAAGTCATTGAGTTCCACGAAGGCATTGTAGAAGTCCTGAGCGGTCTCAATACCGTTGGAGTAACCGGAGGTGTACACAGTACCCGCGCACAGATCCACACCGATCAGCTCGGGCAGGAAGTCATAGTCCCAAGAGTCGCAGCCCAGCAGCTGGCAGTCGATGCCCATGGTACGGGCCTGCTGCACGATCATGGGAACCATGTTGTTCTGGTTGGGCAGGAAGAACACATCGGGATCGGAGTTCATGATGGTGGTCAGCTGGGCGCTGTAGTCCTTCACATCGGTGCCGGCGAAGGCCTCGTTGGCCACGATGGTGCCGCCGAGCTCCTCAAAGGCAGCCACAAAGGCCTCCTGCAGACCGGTGCTGTAGGCGTCGCCGTTGTTGTAGAGGACAGCGGCGGTCTGGGCGCCGAACTCCTCCACAGCGTACTGCGCCATCACCTGACCCTGGAAGGAGTCGATGAAGCAGGAGCGGAAGCAGTAGTCACCGATCTGGGTCACCTGCACGTTGGTGCCGCAGTTGGTGATGGCGGGGATTCCAGCAGCCTGAGAAATCTCAAAGGCGGCCAGGCAGTCAGAGGAGTTGTTGGGGCCGACGACCGCCACAACGCCCTCCTGATTAATCAGGCGCTGCATGACGTTAACCGCCTGCTCAGGCTTAGCCTCGGTATCGCCGAAGACAAACTCTACCTGAACCAGCTTGTCGCCCACCTGCAGGCCGCCGGCTTCCTCCAGCTCCTGCTGCACCAAGGCAATGGCGGCCTGAATGTTCTCGCCGTCCAGAGCCTGCTCACCGGTCATGGTGCCCATGACGCCGATCTTGATGCTGTCAGGCACTTCGCTGGTACCGGTGGTGTCGCCGGTATCGCCGGTATTGCCGGTATTGCCGGTGTTTCCGGTGTTGCCAGTGTTGCTGGTGTTATTGCCGCAGGCAACCAGCGCAAAGGCCATTACCAGAGCCAATAACAGGGACAAAATCTTCTTCATGTTGGTTCCTCCTATTGTTTTTTAAAATCAGATGCCTCTGATTTTTTACTTCTCTGCGGAGTCTTCAATGCGTTTAGTCCCAATCCTGTCTAAACAGGTAAATTTTCACTTCTCAAAAAATGGATTCTCCTTTCGGCGCCAGCATAGCACACGAACCTTAACTACGGCTGAAGCCGGGGAAGAATCTGTCATAACCCAACCGGTGTGCAGCTTATTCCGGCTCCACGCTGGTCACGTACACGCGCTCGCCGTTCTCAATGCGAATGATAGCGCAGGCCTTAACAGGATTGCGGTTCTCATCGAAGGTGACATGGCCGGTGATCAGGTCCAAATCGGTGGCGGCCATGGCGTCGCGGATGGCAGCGCCGTCCACGCTCTGGGCGGTCTGGATAGCGTTGAGAACAATCTGGGCCGCCTCGTACATCATGGCGGAGGCAAAGGAGGGCTCAAAGCCGTTGAGCTCAGTGAACTCCGCCACGAAGTCCTGCGCGGTCTCGATCTCGGTGGAGAATCCGGAGGTGTACACAGTTCCCTCGCACAGGTCCTCACCGATCAGGCCAGGCAGGAAGTCGTAATCCCAAGAGTCGCAGCCCAGCAGCTGGCAGTCGATGCCCATAGCACGGGCCTGCTGCACGATCATGGGGA
Organism: uncultured Oscillospiraceae bacterium; assembly: GCA_904420145.1. GTDB lineage: Bacteria > Bacillota > Clostridia > Oscillospirales > Oscillospiraceae > CAJFPI01. The sequence continues at coordinate 1,597 of CAJFUI010000079.1, read as the reverse complement.
CCATGTTGTTGGTGGTGGGAACAAAGAACACATCGGGATCAGCGTTCATGATGTTGGTCAGCTGGGCGCTGTAGTCCTTCACATCGCTGCCGGCGAAAGCCTCGTTGGCCACGATGGTGCCGCCAAGATCCTCAAAGGCAGCCGCAAAAGCCTCCTGCAGACCCACGCTGTAAGCATCACCGTTGTTGTAGAGGATAGCGGCGGTCTGGGCGCCGAACTCATCTACCGCATACTGGGCCATAGCCTCTCCCTGGAAGGAATCGATGAAGCAGGCACGGAAGCAGTAATCGCCGATCTCGGTCACCTGCACGTTGGTGGCGCCGTTGGAGATGGCGGGGATCCCGGCAGCCTGGGAGATCTCATAGGCCGCCAAGCAGTCAGAGGAGGGATTGGGACCCAGAACGGCGACAACGCCCTCTTGGTTGATCATGCGCTGCATGACGTTAACCGCCTGCTCGGGCTTGCCCTCAGTATCGCCCTGAACGAACTCTACCTGAACCAGCTTGTCACCCACCTGCAGGCCGCCGGCCTCCTCCAGCTCCTTCTCGACAACAGCGATGGCGCCCTTGATGTTGTCGCCATCCAAGGCCATCTCGCCGGTCATGGTGCCCATGACGCCGATCTTGATGCTGTCGGGCATCTCGCCGGTGGTACCGGTGTTGTCAGCATTGTTCTGATCGTCACCACTATTGTTGTTGGTAGTGGTGGTGTTATTGCCGCAGGCAACCAGTGCAAAGACCATTGCCAGAGTCAATAACAGGGACAAAAATTTCTTCATCACTTTTTCCTCCTATCATTTTTTATAAAAACAGCCAAAGGACTGTCTTTACCCGCAAATAACCGCTCCTGCGGACACATTCGCCCATGTCCAAGCAGCCCTGCAAAAAGAGGTATCTGTACCAGAGGCCGCAGCAGTCTTATGGATTACCGCAAGTAATCCATAAAAGGCAAAAGTACTTTTGCCTTTTATACCTGCCTTGGGCTGTCGGATTTTCACCATCTCTCCCGCCGAAGGGACAAGTCCTTCCTTCTACAGATGAAAGATCTCCTTGTACTTCAGCAGCAGCGGCAGGTTCACGCCTGCCCCGCCGCAGGCGATAATCACGACATTCTGGTAGGGCGCAACAATCTCCGGCAGGTCATAGGCCACGGACATGGACGCGCCGCAGGCCAGTTCCACCAAAATCCGGAAGTCCTCCACAAACTCCAAAACAGCGTTGGCCGCCCGTGCGTCCGAAGTCAGATGAGAAATAACATTGTGGGTCTGGGCGTACTCCACCGTCTTCTGGGATACATGCTTGCCGGCCAGCGTGTTGGCCAAGGTGTCAATCCGCTCCAAATCCACCGGATGTCCTGCCTCAAGGGCCCTGCGGAATTTCGGCGCGCCCTCCACCTCCACAGCGATCACAGGGACATCCCCCCAGCCGTTGCGGTCCATGCCCTCAATTACCCCGTTGAACAATCCGCCGCCGCCCACTGACAGCACAATGGCGTCGGGCTTTTCCGTCTGTTCCACCAACTCATCCACAACGGTAGAGTGGCCGGCCCAGAGAGTGGGGTGATCAAAGGGGTGAACGAAGCAGGCGTCCGGCTCATT
>CAJFUI010000078.1 GCA_904420145.1 uncultured Oscillospiraceae bacterium | reverse complement strand
GCCGCCGGCCAGCCCCCAAAATTCCTCCACCATAGCGGGACTGCGCACATCCGGGCGCAGCATCTCTCCCATACGTTTCATATCCGGTGCCTTGTCCTCAGCAAAATCTCCAGCGGCATAGAGACGCAGGCCGTCCGCCTCCTGCACAATCCGCAGGCAGACCTCCCGGCTGCCGGCTCGGAGCAAAACAGTATAGATCTCGTCGATGACGCGTCTCATCTTCCGCTGCGCCAAATGCAGATGCTTATGCTGCTTCATAAAAAACACCTCCTTCACATCAGGGTGCACACAGAGCAAAAGGTATTACTATAGACGGCTGCAAAACACAGAAGTTCCCATTTTCACCGACGGCGCTCAATCCTCCCAGCCCGCCTTCAGCGTCTCGATAACCGGGATCAGCAAAATGCAGACAAAACCGGCGGCGAAGCCGTTGTTGTAGAGATTCATCCCCTCGTGGAGAATGGCGGTGTTCTGCACGATGGCCATATGGAGAAAGCCTGCGGCGATTCCCCACCGCCAGCCAAACTGCCCGGCAATAGGGGCAAGGCCCGTGCACAGCAGAGAGGCCAGCAGCACATTGGGGGAGGTGATGGGGATGTTGTCCATCACCGTGGAGGCCAGCACCGCCCCAGCCATGACGGGGATCACGTTCCGCAGGTGCTTGCCGAAGGCTCCGAAGCCCGTCATGGCGAAGATACAGCAGACCAGCGGGCCGTTGAGGGGAACCCCCAGCACGAAAAGGTAAGCAAGCCCTACAGCCCCCACCAGAGCCATATTCACAAAGGTGGCTCCCGGCCCCTCCAGCAGCAGAAAATCCGCCGCAGCCCGTCCGGAGTGGCGCAGCACCTTCCGGTAGCTCCCCCAGCTCCGGCAGCCCAGACGGATGCCAAGGAGCAGAAGTCCTGCCAGCAGCACGATCACCAGAACGCACAGCAGCATATGGTACTCTGTGCTCCAGCTGCCTGTGGTGGTGAAGGTCACCCCAAAGCCCTTGAGGACGCTGGCAATCCCCATTCCCACAAAGCCGGCGGAAAAGCCCACATTGTAGAGGTTGTAGCCCTGGTGGATGCGCACGGTGTACCCCGAGACCGCCGGCAGCAGAAATCCGATGGCGACGCCGCACAGGGCCATGTAGAACCAGCGCAGGGGGGACTCCTCATGGAGGAGGAGAAAGCTGACCATGGGCGCAAGGCAGGTGCCAAACATAGTGAGGTAGATATATTTTGCGAAGGGCTCCCGCTTGTAAAGGGCGTAGAGCCAGCCGCCCGCCAAAATCGGAGCGCTGTTAATGAGATTCTTTCCCAAAAGGGCGAAGCCGGCCATTAAAAAAAGGCAGGCCACGGACATGCCGGTGAAGCTCTTGCCCATGGAACGCACCAACAGCGTGCTGGCAAGGAGCAGCACGGCTGCGTTAAGCAGCGCGGCGCCGGGGCCGCCGGTACAGATGGGGTCAGTAATCAGCCCCGTCTCCCCGAACTGAATGGCCCAAAAGCCCCGCAGCAGGCTGCTATCCGGCTGGGCCGCCACGCCAAAGACAGCCAGCAGCAGCGCCGTGGCCAGCAGGAGGTAAAAAATCATCTCGTTGGTCCGTTTCGCTTCTCCGGTCAATTTCTCCGTCATGCTGCCTCCTTCTGATCGAGCAAAGTGGTTCTATTGTACCGGAAATCCGTCCCCTTGGCAAGTCTTTGCCAAAAATTAGCCAAAAAAAGCTGCGGAAAAGGACTGCGTCCTCTCCACAGCTCTCTCAGCTCTTCTCAGAAATCCCACGCCGCCGGGTCGGAGGAGGGGAACTCATAGTACCCCTCCGGCCAGTTCAGCTCCCCTGTCTCGTCCATAATCACCGGCGTCTCTCCATAGACCGCCGTGCGGCCGTAGATGTCGGTGACCACCGCCGCCACGCACAGCGCGTCCCCCTCCTCCACCGGCACGCGCAGGTCAGAGAATCGGTAGAAATCAAACTCCTCAAAGCCCTGGAAGCGGTCGGCGGGGTAGGGGCAGGGCTCCGCCCAGGCCACGATCTGCTGGTTGCGAAAGAGCCCGATGCGGACCGAGGCGATGGCGGCACTGTCCAGCTCCGCCTCGTCATAGAAGTCCCCCTCCTCCCCATAGGCGTAGTCCTCCTCGATGGCGAGGACCCCGTCCTCCACTTCAGCGCGCCAGAGAAAATCTCCGCGAATCGAAAACGAGGGCATGGACTGCAGATACAAGCCGAAATAGGTGGTCAGCAGCTGGGTCTGGCGGGTGTCGCCGCTGAGAAACACCACGGTGATGGTGATGTCGTCAGTGAGGGCGCAGGTGATCTCTCCGGAGAAGGTTTGCCCCTCAACGAGGGCGGCCTCGGCCTCCACGGTCTGCGTCCCGTCGTCGGCGAGGAAGACGGCCCGCATCCCTTCCACATAGGTTTTCGGCACGGCGTAGGCGGTGAAGGTGACAGTATTTGCGGCATAGTCCGCGCCGGAGAGGGTCACCCCGTAGTCGGCGGTGAGGTTGTTCTGGCTCTTGAGCACCTCCTCCACCTGACTGGTGATGGAGCCGATCTGGCTGTTGACGGAATAGGTGACGTTGTTCATGGAATTTTGCAGATTATTGTACTGGCTGTCCAACTGGTCCAGCCGGCTAAAGAGGGAGAGGAGCACCCCCACTAAGCACACCGCCGCCACGGCGGTGCAGACCTTCACGACTCGCCGGCGGCCCTTCGAGATGGGCTTGGGCTGGGCGGCGATGTACCGCGCCACGATCTCCTCCACCATCCGCAGCTGGGCCTCGGTGAGCTCCTCCGGCGGCGGGGCGCTCTCCGTCTCGCTCTCCTCCCCTAACAGCCACCCTACGGACACCTCAAACAGGCGGCTCATGGCGATAAGCTTGTCAATCTCCGGCAGGGAGAGGTCATTCTCCCACTTGTAGATGGCCTGCCGGGAGACACCCAGGGCCTCCCCGAGGGCCTCCTGAGAGAGGTTTCTTTCTTTGCGCTTTTTGGCAATCCGCTGGCCCATGCTCATGTGCGTCTCATCTCCTTTCGTCTCTCAGCATAGCAGAGCCGGCGGGGAAAAAGCCACCAACCCGCGGCTGTCTTTTTGTCAACCGGCGGTTTACATCCCCCAGCAGCGGCCCCTTTCCCGGGTAAATGAGCCGGCGGCCAAAGGGCTGCCCTCGCCGCCTGCGGCGGCGAGGCCCTCACGCCTTGACCGCCTTCATCCGCAGTCGGACATAGTCGGCGTACCATCTGCCGTTCTTATACAGCGCGCCCCGCAGGCGCTCCGCCGCCTGACGGATAAGCTCCGCCCGCTCCGCCTCCCCCTCTATGATGGAGAAGGGAGTCTTGACAAACATGCGGATCCAGTCCTCCATGCCAGCCTCCCCCTTGAGCTCCGTTGGCCGGTCAAAGAGGACAGCGCAGCGCACCTGAAAGCCCGCGGCCTCCAAGAGGCCGGCGTACTCCCCGATGGTGGGGAAGTAGAAGGGCATCTGGTAGGGATAGCCCCGCCGGGCAAAGGCCTCCGCCAAGGCGGCGTGGATCAGGCGGTTGTTGCCGCAGCCGCCCATCTCAAAGACAAACTGCCCCCTGTCCCGGAGGGCGCGGTATACGCACCTAAGCAGCGCTCCCTGCCACTCCCGGTCAATCCAGTGGAGCACGGCGTTGGAGAACACCACATCCACTGGCTCCGGCAGGGAGAAATCCGTGGCGTCCCCTTGAATAAACGGGATATCAGGGTAGTTTGTTCGGGCGATCTCCAGCAGCTCCTTCGACGCGTCGAGCCCCGTCACCACATAGCCCCTGTCCCGGAGGGCCTTGGACAGCGCCCCGTTGCCGCAGCCCAGGTCCAGCACCTTCGCGCCCCGCTCCCCGTCGATCAGCTCCGCCACACCGCTGCCGTATTGATGCACGAAGGAAAAATCCGCGGTGTACTTCTCCGCGTCCCACTGTATATTCATCGCTCCCTATCCTTTCTGCTTTTGGCAGGCGCTCCCCCCTCCCCTCAACGGGAGAGGGCAAGATCCCTGCGTCTTTTCCGCTTGTCCCATAGTATAACACGCCGCCACCCCCTTTTCCACGGCATTTTTCCGTCCGCTTACAGGTGCCAAGATGTTTCAGCCGCTGTCCAAAGGAGCGGGTACAAGCTTCTCCCCTGCTTTTACGCAAAAAAGGCCGCGCGCACCGCTTGGTGCGCGCGGCCTCAGTCTATAAGCGCGGGCTTTGTCCGCTTTCAGTGGGCAAAGCCTGTGCGCAGCAGTCTGGCCGCTTTTTCGACAGCCCTTACGCCACAGAGAAGGTGAGCTGTGTCCCGTCGCTGTCGATGGTGACGCGCTGGGTGTCGGACACCTCCCCGCGGATGAGCATGTCGGCCAGCTTAGTCTCCACGTACTTCTGGAGGTAGCGCTTGACCGGCCGGGCGCCGTAGGCGCTGTTGTAGCTGCTCCGGGCGATGAAGCGCTTGGCCTCCTCCGTCAGGGTGATGGTGATCTCCCGGTCGGCCAGGCGCGCGGCAATCTCCTCCATGGCGATGTCGATGATACCGGTAATCTGGCTCTCGGTCAGAGGGCTGAAGACCACGATGTCGTCCACACGGTTGATAAACTCCGGACGGAAGTACTTCTTCAGTTCTCCCATCACCTGCTGCCGCACCCCCTCGTCGACGGTGCCGTCGGGGTGGATGTTCTCGGTCAGGTAGGCGCTGCCGATGTTGCTGGTCATAATGACAATGGTGTTCTTAAAGTCCACCGTGCGGCCCTGATTGTCGGTAAGCCGCCCGTCGTCCAGCAGCTGAAGCAGGATGTTGAACACATCCGGATGGGCCTTCTCGATCTCGTCGAAGAGGATCACGCTGTAGGGCCTGCGGCGCACCGCCTCGGTGAGCTGGCCGCCCTCGTCGTAGCCCACGTATCCCGGAGGCGCGCCCACCAGACGGCTGACAGAGTGCTTCTCCATATATTCACTCATATCGATGCGGATCATATTCCGCTCGTCGTCGAACAGCGCCTCCGCCAGGGCCTTGGCCAGCTCCGTCTTGCCCACGCCCGTAGGGCCGAGGAAGATGAACGAGCCGATAGGCCGCTTCTCGTCCTTCAGCCCTGCCCGGCCCCGGAGGATGGCCTCGCTGACGGCGGTGACGGCCTCGTCCTGACCGATGACCCGCCTGTGGAGGATCTCAGGCAGCTTCAACAGCTTCTCCTTCTCGCTCTCCACCAGCTTGCTCACCGGGATGCCGGTCCACTTGCTG
>CAJFUI010000077.1 GCA_904420145.1 uncultured Oscillospiraceae bacterium | reverse complement strand
TAGTGCATTTTTTGGAACGGATTTAGAAATTCTGCTGAAAGGACTTCATGTCGATACACTATATCTGATTGGTGGGCTGACTGATGTCTGTATTCATTATACAGCGGTAGATGCCCATCAGCATGATTATCATATCCGGGTTGTGACAGACGCTGTGGCCGGCTCCAGTGAAGATGCACACAGCTATGCGTTAAAAGCAATCCAATATCTGCAGAGAGACGCGTTAATTACAGTATCAGATATTGAGAGGGCCTTTACAGATTGACAACTTCCTTTTGGGGAAGAACAGCAATCCCAGTCGGGGCCGTCAATGGTCGAGATGAAGGTTGCACAAATACGCCGCTATTGAATGCCCTACGTGGCCTTTTCCCGTTACAGTGCCGCTATTCGAAACTCAGGATACGAGTTGTTCCCATGCGGATGAAGTGCAAAGCACCATCAAAGCCAAGGAGGAGCGGATCATCAGATCCGTTCCTCCTGTTTTTGTATACGCCGGTAAAAGCAAAGGGATGCGATCATGGAAATCCCATCCACAATGGGCTGGACCATCATGCAGCCATAGAGCGGGAGCAGGGTGTCCATCAGGAAAAGCAGGGGAATATCCAAAATACCCTTGCGCAGCAGGGAGGTGATCAGGGCCTCTCGAATATGTCCGGTGGCTTGGAATTGGGTAATCATCGGATAGCCAACCGCCATCATCGGCATAGCTACCACCATGATGCGGAGAAACGCAGCACTGTAGCGGATGGTAAGGGCATCGCGAATAAAAAGGGAGGACAGCGCCGGGGCAAAGAACTCATAGACCACAAGGCAGAGCAGGGCGAACCCAAGTGAAATCAAGCACCCCAAACGGAACGCCTGCCTCCTGCGGGCATAATTGCCGGCGGCATGGTTGTAGGTCAGCAGAGGCAGCAGTCCGTTGGATACGCCGATGGAAAAATAGAGGGGCAGCTGGTCCAGCTTTTTGACAATGCCAAGGGCAGCCACCGCCTCTGTGGCGTAGTGGGAGACAAAACGGGATTGAGCTGCGATGGCGACAACAGTTAAGGCATATTGGAGCGCGGAAGGAAACCCCACCGAGAGAATCCCCTTGAGATAGCACCCAGTATCTCGAAGATAGCTGGGGCGGATATTCAACACCGTATTTTTCCGCAGAGCCAGATAGAGCAAAAAGTAAGCTACCGCCGCCATGTTGGAGAAGGCGGTGGCCATGCCGGCTCCTGCAGCCCCCATGCCAAGAAACTGCGGCAGGACGAAGACCGGGTCCAGCAGAATATTCAACACACCGCCCATCGAAACGCCGAAAAAGGCGTGGACCGCCGCTCCCTCCGCCCGCACAAGGCTGGCCAGCAGGGTGTTCAAAATGGTAAAAGGTCCGCCAATTACCACAACCCACTTTGCATACTGGAAGGCCACCGAATAGGTGTCCTCCCTGGCACCGCACAGGGTAAGGATCGGCCGAGCAAAGAGCAGAAAGAGGATTGAGAAGATACAGGCAGCAAGAAGCCCGCCCCAGAAGGAGATAGAGGCAATTTTTTTAGCCCCGCCAGTATCCTTCCGCCCCAGAGACCGGGCAATCATGCTGGCGCCGCCTACGCCAAAAAGATTGGACACGGCAGTCAGCATGACGAAGGAGGAATAGACCACAGTGACGGCCGCAGTCTGAATCGGATCGTTCAGCATACCTACAAAGTAGGTGTCCGCCAAATTATAGATCAGGGCAATCATCTGACTGGCAATCGCCGGCGCAATCTGGCGAAAGACCGCCTGCCGCACGGGAAGCTTTTCAAAAACAAATGCTCTGCTGTCGCTTTCCATATAGATCCTTCCTTCTATCTATCATTATGTACATTATGCAAAAAATCACTGCCTCTGTTCGCCATCCCAGTCGCACGCTATGTTCTGCAGGGCCTGGCGCATCAGACGGAGAAAAATTTGCTGCTCCTCCTCTGACATGCCGGCGAGAAGCGAGGCGCCGGTGCGCTCCCGGTTGCTGCGCATCCGCCTCCCCAGCTGCAGCCCCTCCTCTGAAGGGTATACCCTCTGACAGCGGGCATCTGTCTGGGAACGCCGCAGCTCTACCAGCCCTTTATTGACCAAGCGGCTCACCAATCCTCTGGCGGTCTGATGGGTAATTCCCATATGGACTTTCAAATCAGTGGCTGTAGCACCCTCGTGAGTCAAAAAAAACTGAAGGCTGTCCGCCTGGCTGGCAGTCAGATTTAAGGCGGCCAAGTGCCGGTTGCGGTTTTTGATGATGGTATTGGATAGGCGCAGAATCAGGCGCCCCAATTCATTTTCTGTGCAGCTGCGATTCAGCTCCATATGGCACCTCCGATTATACAGTTAGCTGTATAATCGGAGGATATACCACAAGGAAGCCTTTGTCAAGTGCTGTCTGTGTGTTTTCCTGCTTTTTTTACAGCGTGGGATGGCTTCCTATGGTCAAAAACAGCAGGACGCCCTTCTTAGGACGTCCTGCTGTTTCAAAGTCAGCGGTCAGGAGACCTTAATCTGCAGCGTCACGGTAAGCTCCCGGCCGGGGGTGGCCAAATACTGGCCATTATAGTACATAGCGCAGGAGGCACCGCCGTCTAAGTTGAAGGCATCTACGCACCCAAGACCCAGCATCAGTTCGCGCATCTGCTGGATAGTAGCGCTGCCCGGGACAGACACCAAAAGCAGCTCCCCAACGGCATTGATGCCCACCGCCGTACGGGGGGAGGAGGCAGTGGTGAACCGCTCCTCTTGGAAGCCCGCCTCTAAGGTGGTCACGATAGCCCCATCCTGCACCAGCCGGGGACCACCGGAGACCATCCCTACCAAATTCTCCATGGAGAAGGGCTCACCGTCGTCCGTTTTAAGGTAGTAGCTCTTGGTCACCGTGTTGCCGATGACAGGGACATCATAGTAGTTAGTAGAGGTAAAGCCAGTGCCCATGAAGGCCACATAGCCGTCGGCGGGAATAGCAGCCGAGGCGCCGGGGGCCACACTCTGATAGCCGGTGATGACGCCGCCGGACACAGTCATCACGCTGCCAGCGGCGGTAATGGCCACGCTCTGCCCATAGGCAGGGGTATAGAGCACACTGAAATCGGCACCCTGACTGGCGGTATTTACCTCGTAGATGGACCAGTTGCCGCCGCCGGAGGAGACCAGCTGCGTGAAAATCCCGGGACGCCCAATCGCCACGGAGCCATCGGCGTAGATGCCGAGGGAGGAGACACCGGAGTTGCCGTACATCAGCTCACCGTCTACCATCACATGGCCGATGGGCACCTTGAAGGCGTCATAGGAGGCAAAAAAGTTGCCATTGACCACTGCTAAAGCACCGGAGGAGCTGACAATATCCTGAAAGGAGGCCGTAGCGCCAATGGTGTTATCCACCAAGGCGGTCTCGACTTGGACCCGCGGGCTCTTGGTATTGATCGTCAGCACATGGGCGGTGACACCGGCCAAGGTCTTCTGGCTGTAGGAGACCGTTGAGTTATTGTAGGGGGTATAGGTGTAGACCCACCCGGCATCGCTGCCCAGCACGCCCGCCTCCTCGCCGGCCTGCTCCGTGAAGACGCCGTCCGCTGACAGCCGCTCTGCCAGTGTCTCAGAGCCGTCCTTCACCTCGCAGGTGAGGGCAGCATAGGAGAGGTCCACCATGTCGCCGCGGTTGATCGTCACAGAAGCTATCGTCTGGGCGGCTTCGGCGGTCATCATGCCAGTCTGGGCGGCAAAGGAAAGGGCTTCCTTCCATGTGAAATCCCCGGCAGTGTCATCATAGCCGAGGGCTCGCAGCAGCAGCGTCACATAGCTCTTAGCATCCAAGCTGCTGTTGGGGTCAAATGTAGTGGCACTGGTGCCCTGGGTCAGGCCATTGTCATAGGCATATGCCACATAGTTTTTGCCCCAGCCTAAATCGGTGAAGGGAGTCTCCTGGCCGTAGGCCAGTGCATCCTCCTCCAGCCCCAGCAGGCGGATCAGCATCACAAGGCCCTGAATCCGGCTGGGAGTGCTGTCCAGCTCATAGCCCTGCTCTGTCCCCTGAAACAGGCCTAAAGCGGCCAGCTTGTCCGCCCGGTCAGTGGACTCCGGAGACGAACCGGAGGCCGCCGCAGGCAGCAGAGACGCGCAGAGCACCATCACAAGCGCCAGCGCAAGGGATAGAATTGAAATACCGCGTCGTTTCATCGCAAAATCTTTCCTTTCCTAAACAAATTGCGCAGGGGTTATCTCAATTATAGTGGATAGATAGCCCAGCGTCAATGGGTTAAGAAAAAGACATGCTTACACGGAGAAGGACTCCGAAAGCTCCAGCCCCGGGTTGTGCTTGCGCAGGAAGTCTGCCGCCCACTCGCCGCCAAAGGCCACCAAGGTCCGGCCTTTGAAGTCCTCCAGCAGCGCCGCACCGGTGCACAGCGTCAGATCCTTGGGGGCGCAGGGGCAGGCGGTGATCACCCGCAGGTGCTCGTAGGGCAGCCCGGCGGTGCGCAACTCCACGCCGTACTCGCTGCGCATCCGGTAGAGAAACACGTCAAACTGCAGCGTGCCCACCACGCCCACGATGACCTCCTCCATGCCGGCGTCGGGGATTTTGAAGATCTGGATGGCGCCCTCCTGAGCGATCTGCTCGGTGCCCTTGATAAACTGCTTGCGCTTCATGGTGTCCTTGGGGCTCACCCGGTAGAAGTGCTCAGGTTCAAAGGTGGGAATGCCGGAGTAGCGGAATTTTTTGCCGGGGACGGAGATGGTGTCGCCGATGGAGAACAGGCCTGGATCAAACACGCCGATGATGTCCCCGGCGTAGGCCTCCTCCACGATCTCCCGCTCGGCGGCCATCATGGTCTGGGGCTGGCTCAGGCGCATCTTCTTGCCGCTCTGGACGTGGAGATACTCCTTATCCCGCTCAAATTTACCGGAGCAGATGCGCATAAAGGCCAGACGGTCCCGGTGGGCCTTGTTCATGTTGGCCTGAATCTTAAAGACAAAGGCGGAGAAATCCGGGGAGAACACGTCAATCTCCCCACAGTCCGCCCTGCGGCTGAGAGGCGGCGTGGTCATCCGGAGAAACTCCTCCAAAAAGGGCTCCACACCGAAGTTGGTGAGAGCGGAGCCAAAAAATACGGGGCTGAGGGTGCCGTTTCGCACTGCCTCCAGTTCGAACTCCCGGCCGGCGCCAAGGAGCTCCACCTCCTCCTGCAGAGTGTGCCAGCGCTTCTCCCCGATCAATTCGCCCACTGCGGGGTCGTCCAAGTCCACCTCGGTGGAGAGGGCCTTTCTGCTGTGGCCCTCGTCGGAGAAGAAGAGAATCCGCCGCTTCTCCCGGTCGTAGACTCCCTGAAACTCCTTGCCGCAGCCGATGGGCCAGTTGACGGGATAGGTGTCAATGCCCAGCTCCCGCTCCACCTCCTCGCACAGCGCCAGGGGGTCCTTGGTCTCCCGGTCCATCTTGTTGATGAAGGTAAAAATAGGGATATGCCGCAGGGCGCAGACCTTGAAGAGCTTGCGGGTCTGGGGCTCCACGCCCTTAGCTCCGTCGATAACCATGACAGCGCTGTCGGCGGCCATGAGGGTGCGGTAGGTGTCCTCGGAGAAGTCCTGGTGGCCGGGAGTGTCCAAAATGTTGATACAGTAGCCGTCGTGCTGGAACTGCATGACGGAGGAGGTGACGGAGATGCCCCGCTGCTTTTCAATCTCCATCCAGTCGGAGGTGGCGGCCCGTGCCCGCTTGCCCTTGACCTCGCCGGCCTGGGCGATGGCTCCGCCGTAGAGCAGGAACTTTTCGGTCAAAGTCGTTTTGCCGGCGTCCGGGTGGGAAATGATGGCAAAAGTACGGCGCCGGGTAATTTCTTCTTGTAACGTAGGCATGAAAAAGACCTCGAATTTCTTTGATCTCATAGAAACTCAAATAATTTACCACATTTTGCGCCTGTTGGCAAGGTTTTGTCCTGAAAAACAGGGGAATATCCTCGATTTTATCGTTTGCCGCTATGGCCTTTTTGATGCAGGCAGGCTTGGAGCCCATGGTTCTCTGCGCCGCGCAGCGTTTGTGCCCTTGCGCTTTTGCCGGCGGAAAACAAGCCGCTCCCTCCAAAACGGCCGGCAGGCGCTCCCGTTGGGAGCGCCTGCCGGCCGCTTGCTTATCCCAACTCCCTGCAAAAGGAGAGAGTCAGCCTCATATTACTCCGCGATGTTCTGAAGGAAGCGCATGAGGAGAGTAGCCGTCTGGGCACGGGTGGCGCTGCCCTGCGGCACCATGGTGTTG